>JAQGHQ010000379.1 GCA_028288765.1 Gemmataceae bacterium
GGCGAAGGTCGTTCGCCAGCGTTCCACGATACGAGGATCTTGCACGGCCATCACGGGGGCTCCTACGGGCGAGGAAAACCCCAGACTAACTCACCCCACAAGACGCTCGTTCACCGGACGTTAACCAAGTACCCGGATGCCATCACCGCCACCTACATCCGGCCATCGGGCATTCTCTACCTCTCGTATTGCCGGGAGGGTGGTCGCCTCGTGTGTTTCACGTCGCACTGGATGCCGAACGGTTGGGTGTTCTGATTGGCTCCTTCGGAGTGCCCCAGATGAACGCCGGGACATACGTCTGGTCCAAGCCGCTCGAGCTACAGTTCGGCTGCGTGGTCAACCAGTTCGACTTCGAGGAGGAGTGGGCCGACCGGCTGACCGAGGGGTCGCCGGCCTCACGGGTCGTCGCGGCCCGGGTGCTGTGGGACGGGCACAGCCGTCTGCACTCGCGAACCGTCCTCCAACTCCTTGCTGACCTGCCGGCGGTGGTGCCCGCGGCCGCGGACCTCCGGCGGGCCGTCGAAACAAGGCTCGAACCGCACACTATCCTCCGCGAACTCCTGGACGGTGACTACCGGTGGGGAGCGTGGCTGGGCTTTCTCCGGCCGCACCCGGACCTCGTCCCGGCCCTCCTGGCCGGACTCACCGAACAGCCCGAGTACCTTCATGAGACCGTCCTCGCCCTCGGCGGGTCCGGCGACGGACGCGCCCTCGAACCGCTCCTGGCACTCGTGGCGAGCGACGATTACCGGACCGCCGGGGATGCGGCCCAGGCGCTCGGGTACTTGGGCCTGCCGGAGGCCGAGCCGGCCCTCATTGAGGCCCTGCCCCGCGACAACAACTGGCTCCAGGTCAAAGCGTGCGGGGCGCTCGAACGAATCGGCACCGGCCGGGCCGTCCCGGCGCTGGAGTTGCTGGCCGCGGATGAGGGGTATACCGGGGCGCTGAACGTGCGGGGGAGGGCGAAGGATGCGCTGGAGAGCATCGCACGGCGTGCCGAAGGGTGACTCGTTTCAATACGTGGTAGAGAAGCCGGAGGAGGGAATGGGCCTCGACACGCTCCCGAACCACCTCAAGCAGGCGGTGGACGACGAACTTATACCCGGCGAGCAGCTCGTTTGGGTCGGCCAACCGGGGCCGAAACCGTTCGACTGGCGGGTCTGGGCGAGTGTCGGGTTCGGCTTGGAATGGACGGCGATTGCTCTTTTGTGGACCACCCTGGCAACCCTGTTCGAGCTTAACGGCGGGCACGATGATAAGCCGGTCTGGTTCCGAGTCTTCTTCCCGCTGTTCGGGGTGCCGTTCGTCCTGTTAGTGGCTGTGCGAAAACGCAGTGTAAGCCCGTATAATGGGTTATGAGAACCCGACGCTATCGTTACGACGTCACAGGATAGTGAATCGTCCGATCCATGCCGAATGAATTTTTCGAGTGCGTTACTGGCAACCGATCGGGCGGCGAGGTCGGCCTTCTTCTGTCGCGGGCGGTGCCGGTTCATTTCCTGAAATACCACCAGTCGGGAATCGTCCTCCGGATGGGGCCAGAGAGTGCCACTTTCTCGGCTTCAGAACGGGCCCGGGGCGACAGCTTTTCACGTCATCCATTCCGGTTTCGCCCCGTTTCTCGGCCCGTCCCATCGAGGGCCTCATCATGTCGTCGGTCAATCCTCCTGTTCCTCCCGAAGTGCCCCCAGGGCCCGCGACCCCCTCCGACGGGTCGCGAGGGGTGCTCGCGTGGATCGCCACGAGCAACCCGTTCTACGTCATCAGCGCGGGGCTATTCTTGCTCGGGTTGCGGGTGTCGTTCGGGGCCCAAGTGCGCGACATCGACACCTGGGCGCTGATGACCGGGCTGGCGGGTTATACGCTCCTGCTCGCCGCGGCGGCCCTGCTCCTGGTCCGGTTCGCCGGGGTGTGGAACGACGTCCGCACCGTCCTCCTGCTCGTCGTGCTGATGTTCCTGGCGACGTCGGTCACCTTCGACGAGTTGCTCGCCCTGAGCCCCGATCGCGGCCGGCGGTTCTACCTCGGCGGGCTGCTCTTCGCGGTGCTGGTCTCCGAGGGCCTCATCCGCGGCATCAAACTCCGCCTTCCGGCGGGGTTCCGCGCGCCGTACTACCTCACGCTGGGGCTGTTCTTCCTCTACCCGCTCGCCCTCGTCCCGGTGGTCCGCGACCCCCACGGCGAGGCCCTGATGTGGGGCCTGTTCGGGTTCTCGCCGGCCGCCGGGCTCGTCTTCCTCACCCTCATCCCGGCGGTCCGGCGCGGCCCCGGGTATCTCCGCGACAACGGCAGCCCGTGGCCGTGGCCGTTCTATCCGTGGTCGCTGTTCGTGTTCCTTGCCGTCGCGGTCGTGGGGCGGTCGTTCCTGCTCTGCTGGTCCTTCCACTTGCTCGACGCGGGTAGCATGGACCAGACGATCTTCGGGCCGTACTTCCTCGTCCCGTTCGGCTTCGCGCTTGCCGTCCTCGTCCTCGAACTCGGGCTCGTCGCCCGCCGGCGGGCGGTGATGTGGGTCGCCCTCGCGGTGCCCGCGGGGCTGGTCGGGCTCGCCGGGACGGGGCACGACGAGGGTGGGATCTACCAGGAGTTCCTCGGGATCTTCGCGGCCCGGATGGGTGGGAGTCCGCTGTTCCTGACGCTCCTCGCGGCGGCCGCGTACTACTTCTATGCGTGCGTGCGGCGGGCCCCATTCGCGACCGAGGGGTTGACCGCCGCACTCGCGGGGCTGGCGTTCGCCGGGCCCGATACGTTCAGCCTGTCCGACCTGCTTCTGACGCAGCCGGGGCTGCTGGCGGGGGTCGTCGTTTTCCAGGGGGTTGTCGGCGTGTGGCGGCGGGACGCGTGGCGGGTGATCGCCGTGGCCGGGGTGGCGGGCGGGTGGCTCACGGGCGCGATCTGGCGGCTGTACGTCGCCCTGAAGGCGGAAGTGGCGGGCCTCGACTACCTTATCCTGAGCCTGTGTCTGTTCCCCGTCGCGGTGCTGATCAGCCTGGGGAAGGCCGGCATCCTGGCGCGGTGGCTCACGGTCCTGAGACGGAATCTGGCGAGGTCGACGCAAGCCAGGTAACCGGCCACCGATCGCACTCTCCGCCGCCGAACGATCCAGCTCCCCGGCCCGAAGCCGCGTCGGCGGCGAGTGTCATGTGCGGCGCCGGCTTCGGCGCGGTTGGCCCATCCCCCTCCCGCACACACTCTCTTTGTCGCGCTCGAACGCGACCGACCCGATTGGGTCCTCGCCGGCGGGACCGGCCCGGCTGGGAATCCCCGGCCGCGACGCATCCGTTCCCGTGACTTCAACCAGAAGGAATTGAGTCTCAAACGGTTCAGACTCCATCAATCATTATCATTGTTGTCGTAACTAATCTATCGATACTGAAGAGAATAAACGCGATCAACAAACTAAATACAATCTTTACAATCGTTCTCGGCTGCCCAAGGTGGTATCGGTTGACTGGTTGAGCGACGATGGATGCTGTCGCCCCTCCGAGACTCGTAAACGTGTCTAACCTGTCACGTCCCGAGATGAGAGGCCGACGACCGAACCATCCCGGTGCCGCCAGGTGATCCGGTGGGGTACGCCGGTGGGCCGACGGTGCCCGGACGTGCGTCGGAACGGACGATCAGGCCATTCCCGGGGGTTCGTTTTTCCTCAAGTCGGTGAGCCATGACAGCAGTTCGGCGCGATTGACGACCCTGCAATAGTCAAGCCGCTTGGTGTAGCGGATTGGTAAAACCTCAACTCTGCCGATCGTAGTGCGGGGGCTTATACCGGCGAGGCCAGAGCGGTTCCCAAGACTCCCGTCCTGAATACGTGGCTCTTCATTTCCCCGACCGCTTCCGTTCCCGGTAGGCAGTGACCTTCGCTCGGTTCCCGCACCCGGCGGCGGTGCAATAGCGCCGGCAGTGCGCCTTCGTGCGGTCGTAGAACCGGAGCACGCACCGCTCGCTTGCGCAGTGGCGGACGAGGTCGAAATCTCCGTTCGCCAAGAGATCCGCGGCCGCTTCGGCGATGGGGGCCAGGTATTCCTCGGGGGTGCGGGCGTGGTACACCCGCCGGAATTCGACCGTGGTGCCGGTACGGCTCTCGACCCGCCCGTGGCTCACGGCAGCCTCGAGGAACGCGTTGAGCCCCTGCAGTGGGGGCCGCTTCCCAGCCTTTTTCGCCTCGATCATTTTGAGTGTCTCGGCCCGCAACCGCCGGGTGGCGTCGAGGAGCGATCCTTCGGGCCAGGACGCGAGAGCGGGCGACACCGGGACGGAGGCGAGACCGAGCCAGACCACCACGTCCCCATCCGTCTGGAGCGTATCCGTCAACTCCCCGTCAACCATCCGGACGGTGTTCACGAGGTCAATCGCCGGGTGGTCGCCGATGAAATCAAGCTCGTGCGACCGTGACGCAGTTCGAACCGGAGGCTTTTTCATGGCTCACCCGCTGTGTTGCTTTGTTGAAACTCTCGTGGACCAGCCAAAGGTATTCACCTCTCCCCCAGCTTTGTGGGGGAGAGGTCGGCTCGGCTGTGCGAGCCGGGTGAGGGGGATGAGCGAACCGGGAGGGGCCGGCCGAAACCCCTCACCCCGGCCCTCTCCCCCACAAAGCTGGGGGAGAGGGAGAAAGAAACTCGCCCCCGGATCGCTCCTTTCAATGGAGCACCGCTGTGTGACCGCGAGCTACGCAGGATTCGACAGAAGAATCACAACCGGCCAGCCGCTTGACGGACATTACCCCCACGGCTATAGTGTAACCAGTTAAATTGAGTTTTTCTAGTGACACATCAGAAGTGATTCGTCCGGGAGGGGAGAAATGTCCATCCAATCGAAGACCGCAATCGTGACCGGGGCTTCCCAGGGCATCGGGGCCGGAATCGTCTCCGCCTTCTTGGAGCGAGGCTACAAGGTCGTCGCGACCTCGCGGACCATCAGCAAATCGGGCTCGTTCGCGGCGTCCGACAACATTGCCCTGGTCGACGGTGACATCGGGAAGGCCGCGACGGCGGAGACGGTCGCCAAGACCGCCGTCGACCGGTTCGGTTCGATCGACGCGGTCGTGAACAACGCGGGCATCTTCTTCACGAAGCCCTTCACCGACTACACGGCCGAGGACTTTCTGTCCCTCGTCTCGACCAACCTGGAGGGGTTCCTCTACGTCACCCAGCTCGCCGTCAAGCAGATGCTTGCCCAGAAGACCGGGGGGAGCATCGTGACCATCACGGCGTCGCTCGCCGACAACCCCATCGCCGGCGTGAACGCCGCGGTCCCGATGATCACGAAGGGTGGGCTAAACGCCGTCACCCTCCACCTGGCAATGGAGTACGCGCGGGACGGCATCCGGGTGAACGCGGTCGCTCCCGGGGTCGTGGACACTCCCCTCCACAAAGACACGCCGAAAGAGGCTATGAAAAAGTTGTCGCCGATGGGCCGGGTCTCGACCGTGAAGGACATCGCCGACGCCGTCCTCTACCTGACCGAAGCTCAGACGGTAACCGGTGAGGTGCTCCACGTCGACGGCGGCGCGCACCGGGGCAAGTGGTGACCCACCCGTGTGTCCCTACTTTGCAGCCGCTCTCGGAGCGGTGCCACCAATCTAAAGCACCAGACACCCGCAGCCGGATTGCGAATCCGGTCCCGCGCGTAACCCTCCATCTCTTCGAGACGGGCTGTCCGATCGGCCCGCACGGCCGCCGACAGGATGGTCGCCCGAAGTCCCTCGTGGAGTTGGGTTAGAACCAACTCCCACTCACCTTTCTACTGATCATACTGCGCAGCATAATGCATTCAGCGACCAGCGAAGCCCGCTCGTCCCCCGACGCCCACCACCCGGAGAAGCCCCATGCCCACCCCGAGCAAGGAGTACGCGGACGAGGTCCTGATCCGCCGCCTCGCCTACGGGGACACCATCCCCGACGCCGCCCGGATCGCCAAGGTCAGCGAGCGGACCGTCTTCCGCCGGCTCGCCAACCCGACCTTCCGGGACCGCCTCAGCGCGACCCAGGCGGCCGCCCTGTCCCCCGCCTACGGGATGCTCACCACCGGGCTCACCGACGCCTGCT
>JAQGHQ010000469.1 GCA_028288765.1 Gemmataceae bacterium
CGGCGACGTCCTGGAGGGTGTGCAGGGTCCCGAGGTGCTCGGGCTTCACCTGCGGGGCGCCCGGGAGCTTCTCCTGGAGGGCCGACAGGATCTCCACCCGCTTGATCGAGTCCACCCCCAGGTCGGAATCCAGCGACAGCTTCAGGTCCAGGCTCGACACCGGATACCCGGTCTTGTCCGCCACCACCCCCAACAACGTCGCCGCGACGTGGTCGGCGGCCGGGGACTTCGCAGGGGCCACGGGGGCGGGCGGGGACTTCGCAGGGGCCACGGGGGCGGCCGGCGCCGGCGCGGCCGGGGCCACAGGGTTTACCGCGGCCCGGGGTGGCGCGGGAGTCTGGCCGACAGCGGTCGGCGGAGGGGCCGCCGGCATCGCGGGCAGCAGCCCGCCGGCCCCGAGCCCGGACAGGAGCAGCGCCTGCTGCTGATCGACGAGCGTTTGCAGGGTCCGCTGGGCGGCCTCCTGCGACTCCAGGAACTGCCGGTGCAGCTGGGCCGTCTGTTCCTGCATCCGTTGCAGGGCGGCGAGGCTCTGCTGGGTCATCTGCAGGGCCTGGGCGAGGGCATTCGGGTCGCCCGGACCGGCGGGGCTAGAGTCGGACATCGGGTAAACCTTTACGGCGGGAACCCCATTGAATGCGGAATTGAAAACCGGCGCCTGCTTGGGTTTTGGTTCCGCGTTCCGCGCTCCGCGATCCGCGTTCGAACCAGTTCGTATTCCGTGTTCCGCATTGGAAGCGGTCACCGGGCGGGGCGGCCGTTTGGCCCGGTGGGTGACGTGATTCGCCCCACAAATCGGGACAGTCAGGCCCGGCCGGCTCGTCGAGGCGGCCGGGGGGCGACACCGGCTGTCCTCTTCCCAGGCGGTCAGGCGGACCGAAACCCCGCGGGCGGCGAGCCTGGCGATCACGTTCCCCAACTCTAACACACCGGACCGCTTGCCCCCAGACGGGTCGAGGGCGAAGACCTCGGCCCCGTCGACTCCGGCGTCGGCCAGGACGGCTTCCGTCAGCCTGGTGAGGACGGCCCCCGGGCCGACTTCCACGAACGTCCGCACCCCGGCCGCGGCCATCGCCCGGATTTCGTCCACGAACGCGACCGGTTTGGCGAGCTGGTTCGCGAGCAGGTCCTTCGCGGCGGCGGTGTCGGCCGGGTACTCGGCGGCGGTCGTGTTGGCAAACACCGGAACCGCCCCCGGCCCGAACGTCACCCCGTCGAGGGCCGCCCGGAACGGGCCGGCGGCGTCGGCCACGAACTCGCTGTGGAACGCGGCGGCGACCGGCAGCCGGGAACACGCCAGCCCGGCCGCGGCGAACGCCTTCTCCGCCCGCTCGACTTCCGCCGTCGCGCCCGAGAGCACCGTCTGCTTCGGGGCGTTCTTGTTCGCGACGACCAGATCCAACGTCTGCCCGGCCAGCACCCGCTCGATCTCGTCCGGGGGGGCGAGGACGGCGAGCATCGACCCCGGGTCCCCGTCCCGCTGCCGGGCCATCAGCTGGCCGCGGGTCCCGGACAGGGCGAACAGGTCCGCCGGCCCGACCCGCCCGGCCGCGGCGAGGGCGACGAGTTCCCCGTAACTGTGCCCGGCGACCGCCCCGGCCGCCACCCCGAACCGGTCGTGCAGCACCCGCCACGCCCCGAAGCTGACCGCCCCGATGGCGGGCTGGGCGTGCCGGGTGTCGCGGAGCTCGCGGTCGTTCGTCTTCCGCCTGTCGGGATCGAACGTGGTCGGCGGGTAGATCCGGTCGGAGAGCCGGCGGGCGTCGGTGTCGACCTGCGACTGCGCGGCGACGGCCTCGTTCGCGACGGCGAGCGTGTCGAGGGATTCGGGGAACAGGCAGGCGAGGTCACGGAGCATTCCGACGTACTGCGACCCTTGCCCGGGGAACAGCACCCCCAGCCCGCCGGGCACCGGGCCGGCGCCGAAGTGGGCCCCGTCCGGCGTGTGCCACGAGTTCGCGGCCGGGTCGGCTTGCAGCTTCGCCTTCGCGCCGCCGATGAGCTTCGCAACGTCGGTGAGGTCGCGGTGGGCGGCGAACGTCAGCCGGCACGGGGCGGCGGGGTCGAACGACGCGCGGGACGTTTCGGCCGCGCGGGCGAAGGCGTCCCAGTTGCCGGAACCTAACCCCCCAATCCCCTTGCCTGGGAAGGAAGGGGGAGTCGGAAGTGGGCTTTCCTCCCCTCCCTTCCCAGGGGAGGGGCCGGGGGAGGGGTTTGCGCGCGCCGACAGCTTGTCGAGTTCGGCCGCGAGCTCCTGGGGCGTGTCGGCGGAGAGGGCGACGACCTCGACCGTTCCGTCCCAGTCGGGCACGGCCTTCTGCGGCCGGTACTCTTCGAGGACCGCGTGGAAGTTGCTCCCGCCGAACCCGAACGCGGACAGGGCGGCCCGCCGGGGGTGTTCGGCCCGCGGGAGCCACGGCCGCATCCGGGTGTTGACGTAGAACGGCGAGTCCGGCGCCCGGAGCGGCTCGACCGGCTGGGTGACTTTGATGGTCGGCGGGAGGACCTTGTTGTGCAGGGCGAGCACGGTCTTGATGAGGCTGGCCGCCCCCGCAGCCGCCTTCGTGTGCCCGATCTGAGACTTCACCGACCCGAGGGCGCACCAGGGCCTGGCGAGAAGCGCGGAGCGCGGAGCGCGGAGCGCGGAATGAAGACCCGAACCGTCACCGGCTTCCGGTTCTCCGTTCCGCGGTCCGCGTTCCGCGTTCCGCGTTTCTCCGTGAGCCGAGGTGTACACCTCGGTGAGCGCCGTGATCTCGGCCGTATCGCCGACCCGGGTGCCGGTCCCGTGGGCTTCGACCAGCTCGATCGTGTCCGGGGTGACCCCGGCGAGGGCGTAAGCCGCCCGCAGAGCCTTCTTCTGCCCGGCCGCGCTCGGGGCGTAGATCGCGTTCCCCTTCCCGTCGCTGCTCGACCCGATCCCCTTGAGGACCGCGTACACCGTGTCCCCGTCCCGCTCGGCGTCGGCGAGCCGTTTCAGCACGACCACCCCGAGCCCCTCGCCGAGGATGGTCCCGTCCCCGGCGGCGTCGAACGGCTTCGCGTCCCCGGTGGCCGAGAGGGCCGGGGTCTTGCTGAAGCACATGTACATGAAGATGTCGTTGAACGTGTCGATCCCGCCGGTGACGGCGACGTCGGCCCGCCCGGCCTGGAGTTCGAGGGCGGCGAGGTGGACCGCGCTGAGCGAGCTCGCGCACGCGGCGTCGACCACGCAGTTCGTCCCGCCGAGGTCGAGCTTGTTCGCGATCCGCCCGGCGACCACGTTCCCCAGGAGGCCGGGGAAGCTGTTCTCCTGCCACGGGACGTACGACTCGGCGATCCGCCCGGCGGCGTCCGCGGCCATGTCGGCGGGCACGCCCGCCTCCTGCATCGCCCGTTTCCACCGCGGGTGCCCGAGCCGGGCCCCGAGCGGGATGACCAGCTCCAGCGTGCCGGTGACGCCGAGGATGACCGACACCCGGTCGCGGTCCACGGTTTTCGGCGAGCGGGGGGCGTCAGCCCCCCGAGTCGGGAGATCCGTCTCGGTTCGAGGGTCGTCCTCGCTCGGGGGGCTGACGCCCCCCGCTCCCCGGGCGACCTGATCCGCGAAGCGGACCCCCGCGTCCGTCAGCGCCTGCTTGGCGGCCACGAGCCCGAGCAGCTGGCTGGTGTCGGTCGCCTCGATGTCCCGCGGAGGGATCCCGAACTCCATCGGGTTGAAGTCGACCGCCGACAGGAACCCGCCGCGGCGGGCGTAGGTCATGTCCGGGGCCTTCGGGTCCGGGTCGAAGTAGTCGTCCGGGTTCCAGTGGGTCGGCGGCACCTCGGTGACGCAGTCCACCCCGTTCTTCACGTTCGCCCAGTAGAACCCCGGCCCGGCCGCCTTCGGGAACAGACACCCAAGGCCGACGATCGCTAATGCGGAATGCGGAATGCGGAATGCGGAATCTGAAGCATTCACGGGTTCAACGCCGGGGGCCGAAATCCTGTCGGTCGTCTGCATGTTTTTATTCCGCACTCCGAATTCCGCATTCCGCATTTAGGTGAGCCGCTTTTCCAGCTCGTCCCGCGGCATCGGGGCGAGCGGGAAGTGGTCGTCGGGCAGGTCCACGCCCTGCTGCCGAAGGGCCTGTCGGCGGAGGACGATGCACGCCCCGTACAGGAGGTTCAGGGCGACCGCGACCACCGTCCGGTTGCCGGGCGGTTCGAGGACCGACCCCTTCGCCCACTCGTTGAACGCCCCCATCGCCGGGCCGCACCACACCTGATAGTCCAACTGCCGGGTCGGCTCGCCGCCGTTGGCCCACCGGCTAGACAGGCCCAGATACCACCGGAAGACGAGCGCCATCCGGTGCTTCGGGTCCGTCTCAGCCCGGGGGAGCTGGGTCGGGTCGCGGCGCTGGAAGAAGTCGCGGGTCTGCTGCCAGATCTCGTCGAACCCGGCCCGCAGGTGCGTCTTCTCGACCTGGACGCGCTCGGCCTGTGGGATCGCCTCCCACGACGGGTACTGGCGGTAGAGTTCGTACAGCTTGGCGGCCCGCATCGGGAACATGGTGCCGCGCTTCAGCACCTGCACCTTCACGCCCATCTCGAACATGTCGGCGGCCGGGGCCATCGTCACGTCGGCCTGGCCGGCCTCGGCGAGCATCTTCCGCACCGGGTCGGAGCTGCCCGACTCGACGCACGCCTGGTTCACCGACCCGGTCACGACGTAAGCAGCGCCCATCGCGAACGCCCCGGCGACCGACGCGGGCGTGGCGATCCCGCCGGCCAGCCCGACCCGCGGCGGGGTCGGGTACTTGTACTGAGTCTGGAGCCGGTCGCGGAGGGCCAGGATCGTCGGCAAAAGGGTGATCGCCGGGCGGTTGTCGGTGTGCCCGCCGCTGTCGGCCTCCACCGTAATGTCGTCGGCGACCGGGAACCGGGCGGCGAGCTGGGCCTGGTGGGCGGTGACGTGCCCGGCGGCGACGAGTTCGCGGACGATCCGGTCGGGCGGGGGCGAGAGGAACTTGGTCGCCACCTCGACGCGGGAAACCTTCGCGATCACCCGGTTCATGGGGACGACGAGCCCCCCTACCCCGCCCCGGAACCCGGCGACCCGGTACCGCACGATCGCGGGCGTCAGGTCGAGGTACGCGCTCGCCTCGACGAGCGGGACGCCGCGGGCCAACAGCAGCTCGGCCGTCGCCATCTCGTGCGCCGGCTCGTTCGGGCTGTGGATCAGGTTCACGCCGTACGGGGCGTCGCCGACGGCCGCCCGGATACGGTCGACCGCCTGGCCGATCCGTTCGAGGGACAGCCCGGCGGCCCCGTAGCTGCCGAGCATCCCGGCCCGGCTCATCTCCTCGACGATGTCCGCCGACCCGATCCCGTTGGCCATCGCCCCGGTCATGTACGGGTACTTCAGGGCGTGGTCGGCGCGGAACGTCGGGTCGCCGAGCTGTTCCGGCGGAAGCGGCGGGAGGTACGCCACGACGGGCAGAGATTTGGCGAGCGGGGGACTCGAGCCCCCCGCGTCCCCAAGAGTAACGACTCCTCCGGGAGCGACGGCGAACCTGTGAACGGTGCGGACGACGACGAGGGGCGAGCGGAGGGTGCCGGCGGCGGCCCGGAACGCATCCGGGTCGTCAGCCGGGGTTCCGCCGTTCGGAACCCAGTAACCGATTGGGTGAAAGGAGGTTGCGCTGATCCCGTCCGGGTGGGTCATCGTGAGTGAGGCGTCGGGTGCGGGTCACGGGGCGTTACAAGTTACGGGGTACGGAATCCGGCCGGGGACGGACAGGGGCGAACACGGGCGGGTTACGCTTCAGAACAGGTCCACTTTCCAACCCTCGCGGCCGAGTAGGCGATTCCGCCCGGCCGTGTCGATCCCGGTGCGCTTGAGGTTGAGGTTCTGGATAGCAGTCGGCGGGGCGTCGGCGAGGGCGAACGCCCCGTCGTCGCTGATGGGGTTCGCACCGAGCACGAGATACCGGAGCCGCGGCCAGAGGGGCGAGTTCACCAGTAAACGGACGCCGGCGTCGGAAATCTCGTTTCCGGAAAGATCGAGAATGGTGAGAAGGGGCAACGCCTCACTTCCGGCGAGCCTCTGCACCCCCTCGTCGCCGATCTGACATCCTTCCAGGTTCAAAGACCTTAATCGATCCCAGGGCCAACACTCGACAAACACACTCCAAACTTCCGCGGGACTGAGTGTCGAGGGCTCCGGCCGGCGCTCCGACTGCATGTGGGCGGCTGACACGAGTGCCAAACGGTGCGAATGGGCGGACAGTTCATCGAGCCAACGCGCGACATCCGACACTCTCACAGCGGGGAGAGGCTTTAGTGCCGCGATTGCGCCCGCGTGCTTCAGGAACCGCTCGGCGTCGAGCTTCAGTTCCGTGACGAACCCGCGGTCGAAGATCAGTTCGAGGGGGGTGAGATCATCGCCGAGCGAACCGAGCAGATCGCGGCGGTGGCGGGTGAGGATGGCGTCCTGCCGGCGGTACAGGTCGACGTACCCTTGCTGTTCGGTCGACGGCAGGTGTTCGTACTTGTTGATCTCGCACTGCACCCGGATCAACTCAGCGCGGATGCGAGCGGAGTCCGGATCCGGGAGATGGGCGGCGTGATCGTCGAGCCAGTCGGCGTAGGCGAGCCGGGGGGTGTTCTCCTCCGGGTGCGCGGCAATCGCCGACAGGATGGCGGCCTCGTCGTCCATGATGGGATTGTAGGGCCGGCTGTGTCGGCCTCAACGACTCGGGCCGGGCGTACGCTCTCTCCGTCCTTGTGGGTCAATCGATCTTCCGCCCGGGTCCCGACGGCGCGGGGTATTTCTTCCGCAGCCCGGCGTACTTCTCGCGGGCGATCTCCCGGGCGAAGTCCTCGTCCGCGTACATCCACGGGAGGGTGCCGGTCCGCTTGGCGTCGGCCAGCACCCGCTCGACCACGATGGCGTCCCCGTCGGCCCCGGCCACCGCCGCCGCGAGGTCCGGGCCGATCTCCCCCGGGGGGGAGCCGGCCACCAGTTTTACCGCCTCGGGGACCTTCCCGTCCCGCAGCAGGCACCGCACCCACCGGTCCTTGGCCAGCCGGGCGTGGGCCGGGGTGACGGGCCGGGGGTACTCCGCGGCGAACGCCGCCGCGGCCGCGGGATACTTCCCGTCCAGGAATTGCCCCATCGCCCGCCAGAACGGGAGCGTCTTGTCCCCCGGGGCCCGCTTCCCGTGCTCCTCGACGAGCGCCCGCAACCCGGCCGCGTCCTTGTCCCGGTCGAAGAGCACCGCCAGCTTCTCGAACACCGGCGGGTCGGGACCGAGTTCCCGGTACGCGGTCAGTCCCTTGCGGAGAAGGTAGAGGCAGTCGACCCGGAACCCCCGGAGGCTCACCCGCACGGCCTCCCACCGAACGCCGTCCAGGCCCGACGCGGGCGGGGTCTTCTCGATCAGCTTCAGCCCCTCGGCGAGCAACTCGTCGGCCTCCGCGATGTGCCCCCCGCGGTAGAGCTGCCGGGCCTCGTACAGCCGGAGCGTCGGGTCGTCCGGGGCCCGCTTCCGGTGGGCGGCGATGAGGGCCTTGAACTGCTCGGCGGCGATCGCGGCCCGGGCCGGGTCGGGGTCGTCGGCCGCCGCGTCGAGGCCGCGGGAGACCGCGTAAAATCCGAGCCCGGCGAGGCCCGTCGGCACGGCCTCGTAGACCTCCACCGGGCGGCCGAGCCGGACCATGTAGCCGGCGTACCAGTCGATCAGCTGGTCCCGGTCCTCCGGCGTCCTCTTCGCCAGAGCGCCCGCGAACACCTTGTCGGCGTCCGCGAACCGGCGTGCCCGGACGTGCCCGTTGATCTCGGCCAGGACGACCCGGTAGTCATCCGGCCGGACCTGTCGGTAGCCCCGGACCACGGCCTGGAATCCCGCCTCGTCCTTGTCCCGGCTGGCGAGGGTCGCGACGTGCTCCATCAGCTGGTCCCTGTTGCCGAGCGGGGCGAGCCGTTTCCCGATTTCGTCCCTCCGGTCGGCCGGGAGGACGGCCCAGAGCCGGTCGATCGTGCTCGTCGCGCCGGGGCTCAGGTCCCAGGCCCGGAGGAACGCGGCCGTCGCCTCCGCGGGGCGGTGCAGCCGGACCAGGGCCGCCCCGGTGAGGAACTCGGCGGGGGCGTCGGGTCCCGAGAGATCGACGAACGCCCGGGCGTGGCCGAGCGCCTGCTCGTACTGCCCCCCGGCGTAACACACCCGGCCGCGGACGAAGTGCAGCAGGGGGACGTCGGGTTCCAGCTCCACCGCCCGGTCGCAGTGCCGCCGGGCGGCGGGGACGTCCCCGTGCCCGGCCGCGTTCAAGGCCCGTGCCCGTTCGCGGGCGGCATCGAGCGGCGGGGGGAGGGCGGCGTCGGGGAGCCGGGACGGGAACTTCGCCGCGTCCGGGTCGGCGCCCGTGTACTCGATCGTGGTTTCGAAGATCCGCTGGCGGGCGTCCTCCACCTCGACCCACCGCGGGTCCCGGCCGGGCGGGCCGACCGCCGGGAGGCCGGCCGACCACCGCAGCCCCCACGCGACGTGCTCCTGGTCGTAGACCCGCCACCCGTCCGGGCCGGCGGCCAGCCACCAGCGGAACCGAACGGGAGCGAGGCTGTTCGGGACCCGGTGGACGGCGATCACGGCCGCGGACTGACGGTCGGGCGACCACCGGACCCGGCGGACCTCGACCCCGGTCCAGGCCGGGGTGTTCGCCGCGGTGAACGCGGTCGTGGCCTGGGTGGCGAGGGCGTCCGCGGTCCGGCGGCGGAACCCGGGTTCCGCCGCCACGGTCATGCCCTCGTACATCCGACCGTGCTCCGCCACCACGAAGAGCCGATTCTTGTCGATGAGGGCTTTGAGGGCCGGCAACCCGTCCGGTCCGATGGCGGCGTTGAACCGGTCGAAGAACGCCGCGAAGCCGGCCCGCTCGGCGGGGGTCGGCTCAACGTACTCACCGGTCGGTTCGGGCGGCGGGGGGTGAGTCGGCGGGTCCGGATCTTCGGGAACGGCCGCCGGCGGGGCGTCCGCCGGGGCATTCGCCCGGTTGGCCTTCCGCTGGGCCGAGATGCCCAGCACGACGGCCAGGAGCAACCCGCCGGCCAGTCCGGCGATCACCAGTCCCGCGACCACGAGGAACTTCAGGACGCCCAGTATCCCGGGGTCACCCCACCGCGTCCGGCCCATCACACCCCCCCGCCGAGGACAAATCGCCCTCCGATTGGAAACGATTTCGGCGGTGGGGGCAAACCGGATGTGTGTTCTTTTTCACGCGGCGGCCGGACCGACGGGGTCAGTACCCGCCGGCCGTCGCCGCGGTCAACTCGCCGTACAGCGTGGCGAACGTGTCCGGGTGGTTCGGCAGGTCGTAGTGCCGGGTGCCCGCGAGCCTGACGTTCCGGGCCCCGGTCACGTCCGTCCCGTTGAAGAACAGGTTCCGGCCGGTCAACAGGTATCCGTCGCCGGTCACGTTCACCACCCGCGCGACCCCCGGGAGCCGGCTGGCCGCCGTGCTCCGCAGGTAGTCCCCGCCGACGTACCCGACCATCGCCACCGGCACCCCGTTGCGGAGCAGCCGTTCCGCAGTCCCTTTCACCGCGTACGTCCCGGCGCTGTACCCGATCAGGACGAACCGCGCGGCCGGGTCCGTCTGGTGGATGCCCCGGATCTCCCGTTCGAACGCCCGCGCCTCGAACCACGACACGACCCTGGTGTGCGGGTACCCGCCCTGCCGGAGCTGGTCCGCCAGCTGCCCCAACCCGGCGATGCGGAGCGGGTCGGCCCCGTTGACAAGGTAAACGTACACGTGCTCCGCCGGGGCCGGTTGGGCCGGACAAACGGGCTGGAGCTCGGCCTTGGCCGAGGGTTCAACGGCCGGGTAGTTAGCGACGACCTTACCGGTCGTGACGGACCGACACCCACCGGCCGCGGAAACCGCCACAACCGCCGAGACGAACCAAACGGGGGGACGCATGATGCACCACGAGCGGAGACAGGGTGAATTGACCTCCCTTCGGATCGACGCCGCCGGGTGCGAAGCGGTGGTAAAGCGGGGGGAATTGGGATGAAACGGCGCCCGCGCGGACGTGTCCGGCCGGGAAGCGAGATCCTGCCGACGGGATGAGGCGTGTGGGGCTTTCCCGGCGGTGCGATGCCGCCGGTTCCGCCGCCCGGCGTGCGGCCGGTCGGGGTGATAAAGCCGGTTTTTTCGGTGAAACCGGCTATCCGCTTTGGGTCATTAAGACGTCCCAAAGCCTTCCGGCAGAATCACGAAGTGAGGGGGACAAAACCGCCTCGTAGGGCAGGGGGAACCAATCGCCGGGCGGGTTCCACCTGCCGCTCCGGCATCAGCTGGTGGCCGGGGCCGGGGCGAGTGCGGGGGCCGCCGGCTTCCGCTCCTTCAGCCGGACCTTCTGCTCGCCCTCCTTCAGCAGCTCGATGATCGCGGTGTGCCCGCCGTCACCGAGCCGGCGGTAGTGCTGCTTGATGATCCGGGTGTACCCGCCCGGGCGGTCTTTGAACCGCGGGCCGATCTCCTTGAACAGTTTCTCCAGCACCGTGACCGGGACCGGGTTCTCCTTCCCCCGCTTGTTCGTCTTCCCGGGCCGGGTGATGGGCTCGTCTTCCTTGTCGTACACCCCGGTCCCGTGGGTCGGGCCGAGGATCGACATCGCCTGGCGGCGGTAGTGGAGGGCCTGGGCCTTCGCCACCTTGTCGTCCGCCGCGGCCCCGGCGGCCACGACCGCCGCCTTCTTGGCCAGGGTGATCAGCTTCTCGACGAACGGCCGCAGCTCCTTCGCCTTCGGGACCGTGGTGACGATCCGCTCGTGCGTGATCAGGGCCCGGGAGAGGTTGCGGAACAGGCTCAGCCGGTGGGCTGGGGTCCGGTTCAGGTGGCGGCCGGCTTTACGGTGGCGCATGGTAATGAATAGGGGTTAGGGGTCAGGGAACGGGGGTCAGGGTAAGAACTCCGCCCCGTGCCAAGGCAGGCGGAGGATACACGGGCCGGGGAACAAGGGTCATCTACCCCCTATCCCCCGCCCCCTAACCCCTGGTATAGCCGCTAGCGGCGGGCCGGCGGCAGCCGCATCCCGAGGCTCAGGCCTCGCTCCTGGAGCTTGGCCTTCACCTCGCGGAGGGTGGTTTCGCCGAAGTTGCGGACCTCGAGGAGCTCGTCCTCGCCCCGCATCACCAGCTCGCGGACGGTGGTGATCCCTTCGGTTTCGAGACAGTTCGTCGCCCGGACCGACAGCTCCAGCTCGGCCAGGCTCATGTTCAGCTTCCGCTCCAGGTCGGTGTCGACCGTCTCCTTGTGCCCGGTGCCGCCGATCTCGATCGGCTCGTCGAGCGACACCTCCGGCCCCGGCTCGGTGTACTGCACGAACGGGTTCAGGTGCTTCCGCAGGATCTTGGCCGCTTCCACCAGGGCCATCTGCGGGCCGACCGTCCCGTTCGTCCAGATCTCCATCACCAGCCGGTCGTAGTTCGTCTTCTGGCCGACCCGGGTCTCCTCGATGTCGTACTTCACACGGACGACCGGGGAGAAGCTCGAGTCGACCGGGATCACCCCGATCTCCCGCTCCTTCCCGGCGTTGTCGTCGGCCGTCCGGTACCCGCGGCCGTTCTCGACGGTCATCTCGATGGAGAAGGGGACGTCGCTCGTCAGCGTGGCGATGTGGTGTTCCGGGTTGATGATCTGGACCGTCTCGTCGTGCTGGACGTCCACCCCGCGGACCACCCCGGCCTCGTGCTTCTGGATGCTGACCACCTTCGGCTGGTCGGACACGTTCTTGACGACCAGGCTCTTGATGTTCAGGATGATGTCGGTCACGTCCTCGACCACGCCGGTGATGGTCGAGATTTCGTGCTGGACCCCGCCGATCTTGATCCGGGTGACGGCGCTCCCCTCGAGGCTCGACAGCAGGATCCGCCGGAGGCTGTTCCCGATCGTCATGCCGAACCCGCGCTCGAACGGCTCGGCGTAGAACTTCCCGTACGTGTCGGTCAGGGTCGTCCGGTCGGCGTGAACCCGGTTCGGCAACTCCAACCCGCGCCAGCGAACTCGCATCGTCGATCCTCCTCCGCCGGCTTACCGCCCCGTCGACCCCACGACCGGGCCGGACGGCGACGAGCCAGACGGTGTCCTTCGGAACGTCACACCCCCGCCGGCGGCCGGTCGCGACGGCTGCCGGTGAAATCGAAGGCATTCACCACAGAGTCACAGAGGGCACAGAGAGCAAACCGAAACGGAAGAGAGTCTTTTGCAAACCGAACTCTTCTTCTCGGTGATGCCTTTTTCTCTGTGTTCTCTGTGACTCTGTGGTGAATCCGGTATTCAGCGCACCGTTACCGCGTGGCGATTTCGATGATCAGCTGTTCGCGGATATCGCTGATCCGCTCGTCCACGTCTTGCCGGTTGGGCATGCGGGTCATCCGGCCTTCCGGCTGGTCGCCGTTGTTGGTGACCTCCAGGAAGTCCGGGACCCGGACGAGGTTCTTCTGCAGAGACTCCCGGGCCAGCTTCAGGCTCCGCTCGTTGGTCTTCACCTTCACCACGTCGTTCGGCCGGATCAACATGCTGGGCACGTCGCACTTGCGGCCGTTCACCAGGATGTGTCCGTGGACCACCATCTGCCGGGCGGTCCCGCGGCAGCTGGCGAACCCGAGCCGGTGGAGGACGTTATCGAGCCGCCGCTCCAAGATCGAGAGCAACTGCTCGCCGGTGTTCTCCGGCGACCGGGTGGCGAGGGTGTAGTACCGCCGGAACTGGGCCTCGAGCACCCCGTAGAACCGCTTGAGCTTCTGCTTCTCGCGGAGCCGGATGCCGTACTCGGACTGCTTCCCGCGGCGCTGCCCGTGCATCCCGGGCGGGAACGCCTCGCGGTCGATCGGGCACTTCGGGCTGAAGCAGCGCTCGGCCTTCAGGTAGAGCTTCATCTGCTCCCGCCGGCACATCTTGCAGACTGGGTCGGTGTTCCTTGCCATTGGTCCAGAGGGTGAGGAATCAGGGGTCAGGTGGCGACCGGTAACCGGTCCGCCGTCAAGTGCGGGTGGTGTCCGTTGAGGTGGTTCCCCGGCGAACCCCAGGATCGGAACGGGGTGGGCCACAACAACGTCGCGGTCAGGAGCCCCCGGCGGCCGACCCGCCGACTGACCCCTGACCCCTGACACCTGACCCGCCGGTTAGACCCGCCGCTTTTTGGGCGGGCGGCAGCCGTTGTGCGGGAGCGGGGTGACGTCCTCGATCGCCTTGACGTTCAGCCCGGCGGCCTGGAGGGCGGTGACGGCCGACTCGCGGCCGGCGCCCGGGCCCTTCACCCGCACCTCGATCTCCTTCACCCCGAACTTGGAGGCCTTCCCGGCCGCCTCTTCGGCCGCCCGCTGGGCGGCGAACGGGGTGCTCTTACGGCTGCCCTTGAACCCGACCGTCCCGGCGGACGCCGCGCAGAGCGTGTCCCCGTTCGTGTCGGTGATCGTCACGATGGTGTTGTTGAACGTCGACTGCACGTGGGCGATCCCACGACTGACGTTGCGACGCGCTTTCTTCTTCTTGGACTTTGCCATCGTATTGGGTGGTGAGGTTGTGTGGTAGTGAGGTGGCGAGGTCGCGGCGGGCGAGGTGCTTTCACCACCTCGCCACCACACTTCCCCGCCACCGCCGCGTTAGCGGAGGTCCTTCACGCCCTTCTTCCCGGCGACCGTCTTCCGCGGCCCCTTGCGGGTGCGGGCGTTGGTCTTGGTCCGCTGGCCGCGGCACGGGAGGTTCTTCCGGTGCCGCTCGCCGCGGTACGCCTTGATCTCCTTCAGCCGGGCGATGTTACTCGCCTCCTGCCGGCGGAGCGGCCCTTCGACGAGGTACGCATCCCCGCCGAGCAGGGCGGCGATCCGGCCGATCTCGTCGTCCGAAAGTTCTTTCGCCCGCCGCTGCGGGTCGATGTGCAGTTTCGCGCACACCTCCAGGGCCGTGGACGGCCCGAGCCCGCGGATGTACCGCAGGGAGATGTGGGTCGGCTTGTCCGGCGGGATGTCGACGCCTTGGATACGGGGCATACCAACTCACTCCGATGGGGCCGGCGGTCGAGCCGGCCCGACTCACGGGGCAGACGGACCCGCCCCACTTGGATGTTCGGGGGTTCAGCCTTGCCGTTGCTTGTGCCGCGGGTCTTCGCAGATGATCCGCACGACGCCCTTGCGCCGGATCAGCTTGCACTTCTCGCAGATCCGGCGGACACTCGACCGTACCTTCATGGTCCACCTGTACCAGTAAACACCCGGCGATACCGGTAAACCTCCAGCTTAGCGGAGGTCGGAAAAACGACAAGAGTTCGGCGTCCGGAATTATACCCGTCCCACGGCCTGGTTCGCCTCCGAATTCCGGAGCCGGGGGTGATCTATGTAGGGTGGGCACCGCCCACCTCTTGCCTCCAGGTCTTGGTGGGCGATGCCCACCCTACATGAGAGCTGGGAGCGCGACCGCCTCGGCCGCCTCGCTGCCCATGCGACCGCGCTCCCAGGGCAATCCCGGCACGGGCGGGTACAATGGCCGTATGAGTACCGCCGAAAAGTACCTCCGGCCGGAAGTCATCCGGCAGGTCGCCCGGCTCGACCTCCGGGCGAAGTTCATCGTCCAGGGGTTCCTGACCGGGCTCCACAGCAGCCCGTTCCAGGGGTTCTCGGTCGAGTTCTCGGAGCACCGCCGGTACAACCCCGGGGACGACCTCAAGACCCTCGACTGGAACGTCTACGCCAAGACCGGGAAGTACTTCGTCAAGAAGTTCCAGGCCGAGACGAACATGACGGGCTACCTCGTCATGGACCTGTCGAAGTCGATGGACTGGAACGGCCGGGCGGAGGCGAAGAAGGCGAAGGTCCGGCTCGACCGCCCGGCCCCCGGCGGGGCGGACGAGACGCTCACCAAGTTCGAGTACGGGATCTGCCTCGCCGCCGCCCTCGGGTACCTGATGATCTACCAGCAGGACCCGGTCGGGCTGGTCGCGTTCGACACCAAGCTGACCACCGTCATCCCGCCGAAGAGCAAGCGGTCCCAGCTCGGGACGATCCTGTCGGTCCTGGCGAACCTGAAGCCGACCGGCGAGACCAACATCGGCGACAGCCTGTTCCAGCTCGCCTCGATGATCAAGGGGAAGAGCCTGGTGATGCTGTTCAGCGACCTGATCACCGACCCGGAGCCGGTGATGCGGAGCCTGTACCGGCTCCGGTACTCGGGCCACGAGGTGATCCTGTTCCACATCCTCGACGAGCTGGAGGTGAACTTCCCGATCACCGGGCTGGTCGACTTCGAGGACGTCGAGGCCCCGGACCAGCACCTGGAGATCGACGCCCAGGGCATCCGCGACGACTACCTGGCGGCGGTGGGTGATTTGCGGGAGCACTACAAGCGGGAGTGCGCGAACGCGAACATCGACTACGTCCCGATGGACACGAGCGTCGGGTTCGACAAGGCCCTGCTCGACTACCTCGTCCTCCGCCAGCGGCGGTTCGGGTGAGCCCCAGGTGGTGGAGGTCGCGGACGCCCCACCGTATCACCGACGCCCGAGCCAGGTGAGGGCGGCCTTCGCCTCGCGGGTCAGCCGGGCGCCCGCCGCCCCGCCCGCGATCACGTCCAGCACCCGCCGGGCTTCCGGGGTCCCGATCCGCTCCAGCATACCGACCGCCCGGACCCCGCGGAGCGTCTCCCCACCCGCCAGCGGCCCCGCTGCCGGAGGCACAAGCAGCAATTCCATCCGCCGCCGCTGCTCGGACGTCAGCTCCGTCTTCAGCCCCTCCCGGAGCGCGGCGGTCGCGCGTTCCCCGTATATCCGGAGCTGCCTCTCGGCCGTCTCGCGTGCTTCGAACTCGTCGGCGCCCAGCTTCGCGATCAACCGCCGGATCTCGTCCGCCGGAACGGGCTCGATAGGCTTCAGGCGTTCGCGGATCAAGCGGACCGCGGCCTCCGGGGAGCCGGCCAGCCGCCAGGCCGCGGAGTATGCCGCGGTGGCGTCGGCCGCGAGGTCGGCCCACAAGCGCCCGGCCTCGTCCACCCCGGCTGGCCGCCGGGCGTGCCCGAGAGTCGCGTCCCAAAGGAGGATGGCCCCATCCGGGTGGCCGGTCGCGATCAGCTGCCCGTGGGGAGAGATGGCCAGGGCGGTCGTCCACGGCCGGCGGACCTCGGCCGACGTCCCGGCCGGGGGCGGGATAGTCCCGGCGACCTTCCAGGTCGCCGTTTCCCACAGCCGCACTCCATCTCCTTCGGCCGTCACCAGGAGCCGGGAGTCCGGCGAAAACGCGAACTCGACGTCTCCTTTTCGCGGGAGGTGGGCCAACTGCCGTCCGCTCGCCGCGTCGCCGACGAATATGTCGGCGGTGTCGAACCGGCCGGTCTTCGGGTCGGGAAGGGTAACGGTGACGGCAACAAAGCGGCCGTCGGGCGAGACCGCAATCCGTTTCGAGAAGATGTGCCGAAGGTCGCCCTGTGTGAGGACCGGCCATGGCGGGGCAAACCGGAACTCGACGCGAGGCGTGCCGGTGTCGACGGTGAGGAGCTGGACGGCCCGGGACGAGCCGTCGATGGCCACGACCCCGGTCCCGTCCGGTGTCAGTACTGCCTCCGGGCCCCACCCCACGCGCTCGTGCCGCCGGGTCGCGCCGGTCCGCACGTCCCAGGTGGTGAGGATACACTCCTCATTTTGCTGGCCGTTTTTCATGGTCAGGAGGGTCACGGTCGCCCCGTCGGGGGCGATGTGGATCTCCCCCGACCCGGTGCTCCGCATGAACTCCTTGGGGTCGGCCAGCTCGTACCCGCGGGCCTTCCGCCCGGTCCCGGCGTCCCACTCGTCCAGGGCCGCCTTACCGACTCCTTCGGCCAGAGCGAACAGGTGACCGCCCGGGGCGAACGCGAGGTGGGATGAATAATTGGTGGGGAACTCGTGTAATGTTCTGGCCGCCGACACGTCCCAGACCCGGACCCGGGATTCGGGCAAACCGGCCAGGGACGCCAGCCGGCGACCGTCCGGGGAGAAGACCACCCGCACGACCGCCTCGGCGTGTCCGTCGGCCCGGGTGTCCGCGAAGACCGGCTTGCCCGTCCGCGTGTCCCACCGCTGGAGCGGACCGGCCCGCCAGACGAAGCCGGTCCCGTCCGGGGTGAACGCGAAATCGTGCGGCAGGTGGTTTATGGTGGTCACCGGACTGTCCGCCCGCCGGTCCGGGTGGGCGATCTGGTGAACGACCTTCCCGGTTGCCGGCTCCCAGAACATCACCCCCGACTCGCGCGAGCGGATCGCCAGCACTCGCCCGTCCGGCGAGAAGCCGAGAGGCCCCTGCCGTGTTTGGTGGTCCGGAAGCGGGTGGGGCCAGGGCGTCGGTTTCCCGGTCGCGGCGTCGAGTCGCTCGCCGTCGTATGTGACCACCCACCGCCCGTTCGGGGAGAAGAAGAAGATCGGCGAGTATCCATTCGAGGCGTCCCAGATCGGTTTGTCGGTCGCCAGGTCCCAGCACCGCAGTCGGCGGTCGCGAAGCCACGCGGCGACGGACTTCCCGTCCGGGGAAAACCGGACCGCGGAGTCCGCGAACCGCTCGCGGATCAACCCCTCCCGGCGGTGTAGCGTCCGGACCTTCCGGGCCCTCAGGTCCCACAACTGAACCTCCTCCGCGTCACTGGTTACGGTCTCCAGGGCCAGCCCCACCTGTTGTTCGTCTGGGGAGAATGCGATCCCCTGGACCCAGAGAGCCTCGTGCAGGATAAGCGTCTCGATCGTTTCGGCGCGGTCGAGATTCCACACCACGATCGAGTATTTCCCGTGGCGCCCTCCTGGCCCCCAGTGGGCCGTGGCAAGCCGTTTGCCGGTCGGGGAGAGTTCCATCCCTGTCGTCGGAGTCGCGGGCAGGGTGCGGGTCTCTTGGAGCGTCCCGGTCGCCGCGTCGAACCGGCGGACGACCAGCGCCGGGTCGACCGTCACGATCTGCTTCCCATCGGCCGAGACGGCGACGTGGGCGAGCGGCGCCCGCTGCCGGACGGTCCCCAGCCTGGCAACCGCGCCCGGGGGGAGCGGGTCCCCGTGCCGGTCCACCAGCGCGACCGGCGGAGCTGCCTTCCCGGAGTCCGGTGAGCCGCCCGGGGTCGGCGGGTTGTCTCCGGTCGCCGGCGCGAGCGAGAAGACAGCCAGGCCCGCGAACAGGATCGTTGCCGCGAGCGCCGCCCGCCACGGGGCCAGCCCGCGGGCGAGCTGGGCGGCCAGGGCCGAGACCGCCGGAGGGAGAGCGGGGGTGAAGGGCAGCCGGGCCGCGGCTTCGAGCAACCGCTGCGGGACCGCGGCTGCCGGGTCGGACCAGAGCACGGCCCCGAAAACGGTGGGGAGGCCGAACCCCCGCCGCCGGAGCCGGGCGGCGAGGGCCGCCCGGCCGCGCTCGAGCCGTCGCCTCAAGGCCGCCGTGGAGATGCCCAGGGCGCGGGCCGCCTCATCCCGGGTATGCCCCTGGAGGCAGCACAAAACGACCGGCTCCCTCAACCGGGTCGGCACCCGGGTGAGTTCCTCATCCAGGGCCGCCAGCGCGTCCCGCAGGCAGACCTCCTCGGCCGGATCAGGCGGCCCCGCGGGCGTCGTCCGCGGGGCGAGAATCTGATGTCGGCGGGCCGCCGCCCGGAGCCGGATCGCGGCCCGGTGGGCGACGGTGTAGAGCCAGCTAGCGATCGACTCCCGCCAACTGCCGGCGGGTGCGCGGCGGGCGAGGGCGAGGAACGTCACCTGGAACGCATCCTCGGCGGCCGCCCGGTCTTCGAGGACCCGGCGGCAGACCCCGAACACCAGCGGCCCGTACCGACGGACCAGCTCGGCGAAGGCCTCCTCGTCCCGCCCGACGGCGAATCGGCGGAGCAAGTCGCTGTCCGGCGGGCCGTCCGGGTCCGCCGGAACCAGTGCTCGAATAGCCCGATCGATTGCGGCGGTGTGTGGGACGGACATGTCCTCATCTCCCCGTGGTTCGCCGTGGTACACACGAGGATAAAGCCGCCCGGCCGCCCGGTGACCCACCGGTTCGAGACTTTTCGGTGGAATTCCGCCGCGCGTGGAAAGGAAGGGATAAAGGAAGAGGAACGAACCACAGAGGCACAGAGCCCGGACACACCGATAAGCAGAATACATGAGCATACTTTTATTTATTTATTCGTTTATATATATTTTTGTCCTCTGTGGTTCGTTCCTCTTCTCTCTTCACCTGACCTCGACCGGCTTGCCGACCCCGTCCGCGCCGACCTTCGCCACGCACACGGTAACCGGCCGGGTTGCCTGCCGCATCACCCCGCGGAGGGCCGCCGCCGGCAGGTCGTCGGCGTCGGTCAGGATCAGCACGAAGTCCGGCTGAAGGGTCAGCGCCTTCCGCAGCCCCTCGGCGTGGTTGCTCCGCCCGCGGGGGTCCTTGAGGGCCCGGATCACGTCGGTCATGCGGCCGACGTGATCTGCCGTCGCGGGAACGCACCCGCTTTCCGCGGCCGGGAGCGGGATGAAGGCGAACCCCTCGTACACGACCACCTGGAACCGGACGGTCTCGGGCTGCTTGCGGATGGTGGCGACGAGCGCCCGCCGGGCGGCGTCGAACTTCCCCCACTCGCCCATGCTCCCGGACGCATCCAGCACGTACACGATCACCTGACCGGCACCCAACGGACCGTGGACCGGTGACCCGCCCTCGACCCGGGCCGCTCCGGGCTGCACCTGCGGTGCCGCGCTACCGCCCGTCGTCCGGACGGCGGCCGGGGTCGGGTCGGGCGCCGGCCGCGGGTGAAGCGGGGTCGGGGTGACCGGCACCTCGACGACCCCGGCCGACGGCGCCGGCGGCCGCTTCAGCAGGGCGAGCAGTTCGGGCGGGAGCGTTTGCGGAACGGTCGGCATCCTGACGAGCGGGGGGCCTGAGCCCCCTGACGGCTCGGGCGGCGGGTCGGCGAGCGGGGGGCCTGAGCCCCGTGGCTCCGGCTCAGGATCCGGGGTCGGCGGGTCGGCCGGAGTGGACGGTGTGACCGACGGCGCTTCGATCGGAATACTCACTTCGTCCCGCGGAAACTCGATCCGCAGGTCGACGCGCGTCTCGATCCCGGGCTGCGGCCGGGATGCTTCCGGCCGGCTCGCGTGCCATCGACCGGCCACGAGCAGCACGACCGCGAGCAGGACGTGAAGCCCGACCGACGCCGCGACCGCCCGCCGGAATGATGGCCCGCCGCGCATGGGATTCCCCCCAGACACCGCCATACCGATCCCGCCCCGCGGGCGGAAGCCCAGTTCCGGCCTCGTCCCGTTGGGGTTGTGCGGCCGGGGCAACTTGAGCAATATCCCGCGCGTTCGGTCACCTCGCCTGGATTCGGAAAGGAGTCCGCATGTCCCGCCGACCGTACCAGTGGTTTGCCGCGACCGGGCTACTCGCCCTCGCCGCCGCGACCGCTTCCGCCCAGCCGCCTCCCACCGCGCGGGCCGTCGACACTCCGAACATCCCGTACGCGGTCGATCACCCGACCCCGGCGGCCGAATCGCGACCGAACCCGTGGCGCGGCACCGCGGCCGACACGAAGCCGAACCCGTGGCGCGGCACCGCGGTCGGGACCGTACCCGCGCCGCGGGCCAAGCACGGCCGGGTCGCGGTCGAGCTCCAGCTCGGCTGGACGCCCGCCGGGCCGACCGCCGGCGTGACCGTCGCCGCGCACGACACGGCGAGGCCGGCGAGCGAGGAGAACCAACACCTCGGCCATTCCAGTGGGCTGTTTGTCGATCATGTCGCCCGGTCTGGCGCGGAGGCGCCGGCCCCTCGGCCGGCCCAGACGGCCCGGAGCGGCGAACCCGGTTCGTGCCCGGCCCCGGCCCGAGGCTGGCAGGAGAAGCCGCTGGTCATCCACCACGTCGGCGGTCCCGCTTTCGCACCGGTCCCGGGCCGACCGGTCGGTCCGGGCGGCACCCCGCAACCCCCGTACGGGACCGTCATGGTCGTTGCCGCCCCGGCATCATCCGCGCCCGCGACGCCGACCGGCACCTGGTACCGCGAGATGCCCGGGATGGTGACCGCGGTCACGTTCGCGGGGGACGAGGCGAAGGTCACGCTCGTGTTGAATCACGACGGGGCGATCGCCACCGCCACCCTCACCGCCGACTACGCGGTGACGAAGGACGGGACGGTCCACGGGGTCATTACCGGGGCCGACGTGGAGGCGGGCGGCAAGACGGACGCGGCCGGGATGGAGCTGGCCGGCCTGTCGCTGGAGCTGCAGTCGTACGTCGACCGGCCGTTCGCGTTCCGCTGCCGCCCGACCGGCGGCGGGTTGATGGTGAGCAGCGTCCGGCTCGGGCCCGCCCAGGACATGCCGGCGGACGCCCTCCCCCTGGTGGCGGTGCTGAGCGGGAAGTTCAAGCCGGCGACCGGCACACTCCCGACCCCGAAGCCGGCGAAGCTCATCCCGGCCGTCGCGGTTCAGGGGGACTGGGCCCCGTGTCCTCCGACCAACACGGTTCTGATGCCGGCGGGCTCGTCATTCCCGACCCCGCCGTGTCCCGTTCCGGCCCCGCCGACGGCTTACGTCCCGCAGTCGAGTTACCCCGCCCCACCGGCGGCTTACATCCCACAATCGAGTTACCCCGCCCCACCGGCGGCTTACATCCCACCGTCGAGTTATCCCGCCCCGCTAGTGGGTGACCCGGTCCCGTCGACGGCCTATCCGGTCCTGCCAGGCATGGGCCCGGCTCCAGTCCGGACGGGCCCGCCGCCCGAGGTCCTCGAGACGATGACGCGGGCGTTCGGGGACATGCTCGGCGGTCCGACCCCGGTCCCGGCCTATCCGCCGATCCCGTACGCCAACCCGTTCCCGCCGCAGGCGGGTCTCCCGTACGCCAGCTCGCTCCCGCCGCAGGCGTGCCTCCCGCCCACCCCCCCATCGCCCCACGGCGCCCCGTGCCTGACGACCGCGGTGAGCCCCACGGGCTATCTCGCCCCCCCGCCTCCGCCTCCGTCCCCCTCGCGTCCGGTGACCCCGCTCCGGCAGTCGGGGCAGATGCCGGTCGGGACGTGGTACCGCGAGGTCGGGACGATGACGTTCGTGGTCGCCGTCAAAGATGAGCACCTGACCCTGACCGTTTCCACGACCACCGAGTCGGGTGACGCGATCGTCACCGAAGGGTTCATCCTGACCGCCGACTCGTACATGACCCGGGACGGCAACGGGCTGATCGGGAAGATCACCGGGGTGGACGCGATCCTGACGGGCGAGACGGTCAAGCGGTCCGACACCGAGGAGGCGTTAGATGCCCTCGCGAAGCTCCAGAAGGCCCTGACCGACAAGTCATTCTCGTTCACCTTCCGGATGTATGACGACACGCTGGTGATCGCCAACGTCCAGCTCCCCACCGGCGGAGACGAAGGCCAGGATGTACTGGACGCCTTCGGGGCCACGGCAGGACAGTACAAGCGCTCGACCGGGCCGTTACCGAAGCCAAGGCCGGCCACCCTCCTCAACCAGTACTCGTCCGATCCGAATGTCCGTATTCAGCAGCTCATTGAGCCGCAAGGATCCAGTGCAGGACCGTCCCTCCCAGCGGCGAACACGTCCACAACCGCCCCCGCCCCGCGGGAGGTGATCGTGGCTCCGATGCTCCCACCCGCTCCGCTCCAGTCCGCGGCCCCGGGGGTCGAGTTGAACGCGGATGCCGGCCGCGCGCTCGGGACCATGCTTGGCGGGTTAGTTGGCGCGCCAACCGGTAACGCCATCGACCCCAAGACCCAGGAGAAGGATCCCCAGAAGCTGAGCCTGGCCGACGTCGTCGAGCTGACCAGGACGAAGGCGAGCGACGAGGTCATCGTCAACCAGATCCGCAACACCGAGAGCACGTTCAAGCTCTCCGTCGCGGACATCAAGTACCTGAAGGCCAACGGCGTCTCCGACGACGTGATCGTCGAGATGCAGGGCACCCCGCCGCCGGGCCCGCCCCCGGTGCGGACCCGCGGCGGGATCAGCTTCAACCGCCGCGGCGATCCGAAGGTGTGAATGCAATAGCTGCCGCACGAGTCGGAAGACCTGCGACAGATCGGGGAGGACTGGCGGCGGTCCTGGTTCAGCGACCAGCCCGGCCACCAGACCCCCCGAACAACAATCTCACCTGCTGGCGGGGCTACTGCGAACTTGGGCCGGGAGAAACCCGCCCCGCCAGTCAGGTGCAACTGCGAGTTAGTACTGCCTGCCGAAGAACCGGTTGACCACCTTCTCAGCCTCCGCTCGGCTCAGCAACTCGGGCCGGAGGACATGCCAGACGGCATCGGGGCCGGTGGTCATGCATGTCACGATACACCGATACACATCGTGCCGACGGTCGGCAGACGGCTCATCGGCCACGAAGGCAGTGTAGACGTCTGCCGCGTGCGACCAGATGGCAATCTCGCGCTCGGGGGTGGCGTCCCGGCGAAACCCGTCTTCCCACTCCTCGAACGACAGGGGACGGTGCTCGGCGAACGCGGCTTAGATCTGGCGGATGTAGTCCCGGATGCCCTCGTCAAACTCCGGGTGTTTGACTTCGCCTTGGTGCAATTGCTCGGGCAGCGCCCAGACTACCTCGTCACTGCCCCGCAGCCGGACCTGAATTGCCCCAGGCCGAAGCTCGGAGGCGGGGATGCGGACCACCTGCCCGGCCTCAGCGTCGAGGAACGGGACCATCTCCGGCAACGGCCGCCGGCCGAATGTCTTCCGCAGCCAGTCACCGAGTCCCACCCAGTCGCCCTCCAGTGCCGAACATAGAGCTCACCGGCCCGGCCTGCTCGGGGAGCTACGAAGTCCCGGAAGCCGAGTCGCGGGCCGGGTCCGGTGAAGCGGCGGGTTCGGCGTGCCTTTGCTCCGGGACCAGCTCGCGGGCCGGGTCCCAGCCTGCCAGGCCGGTATCGCTGAGGGGCAGCTCGAACGACGCCGCTGGCCCACCATGAGCGACAGCACCTCCCAGTACGCCTGCCAGTACCCTGCGTCGAACGCTCCGGCCGCCGAGGGTCCGAGCGGGCGGATGCGGCGCGGTCCCGGGCCTCGACGGCCCGCTCCCGGAGCAGTACGCCGAGGTCCTGCAGATACCCGGCGTAGACCTCCGCCATCGGTGCGCCTCCGCGGGCCGAACATAACGCTCACCGGCCGGAAGCCGCACGGGCGGCGAGGGTCCGGTGTGGCGGCGGGTTCGGCTCGTGCCCTACCCGATGAGTGCCACCAACAGGGTAACGGACACGGCAGCCACCACGAACACCGCCCGTAGCGACCGTGACTGCCGAACCCGGTGCGTCGGCGGCAACCGGCCCAGGCCGATGGCGACTGCGGCCCCGACCAGCGCCCCGGCGGCGAACACGACCGGTAGGGCCCGCTCGATCGGCCCCGGCCCCGGTGCCCAGGTGATGGCCGAGGTCATCACGGCGAGCAGTGCGGACAGGCCGCTCATGTACCACGCCAGCCCGACCACTCCCATTGACGCCCCCGCACGCCGAACGATAAAGCTCACCTGCCCGGCCCGCTCGATGAGCTATGAACCTCGAAAAGCCTACATGCGGGCCGGGTCAGGTGCAGCGGATCACATGTTACCTTGAACCCATCGCCCGGGCGAGGCCCGGCGGTCGGACCAACCGCATGCAGCGGATGAGGCACAGACCTCGGGAACCAGATTGCGGACCGGCCGCCGGCGCTCCTCGACCTCGGAC
>JAQGHQ010000495.1 GCA_028288765.1 Gemmataceae bacterium
CGCGGCCCGCGCGGGCCCCGCGGGCCGGCCGACCAATCCGGCCAGCTCACCCATCGCCCGGGCGGACGGATACCGGTCGGCCGCTTCTGGTCCGGCCGGGTGGTCGTCATCGTCGTTCGCGGTCATGACCCGTCCGCCTTCCCGTCAGCCGCCGGTCCGCCGAGGAGTTCATTCACCCGGCGGAGCAGGTCGGTCCCTTGCTCCGGCTGGACCATGTGAAGGTACGCGGCGAACCCGCGCAGGTACTCCCGGAACCGTGGGTTCCCCCGGGCCTCGGCGTCCACCCCGTTCTTCCGGCAGTTGTGCAGCATCGCCCGGTACGCCCGCCGCAGTTCCCGCGGGACCCGCAGGCCGGCGTTCACCACGATCCCGGTCACCACCTGCCGCTGGGAGGCGCGGATCACCCGGAACTTCCCCTGGTTCAGGGTGAACCCCTCCTGCTGACACACCTGATCGACCCACCACCGGAACCGGCCCAGCTTCAGCCCGTCCGCCGACCGGAACGAGAAGGTCAGGTCGTCCGCGTACCGGGTGTACGTGCCGCTGTTCCGCCCGGCCAGCCCGGCGAGCCTGGCGTCGAGGCGGCGGCAGACGAGGTTCGAGATCGCCGGGGAGGTCGGCGCCCCCTGCGGCAGAACCGCCGACCCCCACCTGTCGGGCGTCGGGGTGTAGCAGCACAGCCGGGCAAGGACCGGGGCGATCTGGTTCGACTCGTCGTCCGTCCCGAACAGGCAGTTCCCGACCGGGTAGCCGAGACTGGCGAACAGCCCCATCACCCGGAAGTAGTGCATGGTCGGGAAGAAGTCTTTCAGGTCGAACTTGACCACCACCGCGGCCCCGGTGTGCGGGGTGGCGTTGCTCACCGTGGACCGGCCGGTCACGAACCCGTGGGCGGCCGGGTGCGGGCGGACCGGGCTCAGGACGTGCCGGAGGATCTGCCGCTGGACCCACTTCAGCTGTCTCTTCGGGGCGCAGATCTTCCGGTCGGACCCGTCCCGCTTCGGGACCGTGTAGGTCGTGTACGGGCCGTCGTTGTGGTCGGTGGCGAGCAGGAAGTACCCGAGCTGGTTCGGGGACTTGATCCCGAGCAGCGCGCGGAGCCGGTCGAGGGTGGCGATCTCGGGAACGCCCGCCTTCTTTTGCACCCGCGTGCCGGTCTTGTGCCGGGTCACCCGGGCCTGCTCGGGGTCGAGCGCCCAGCCCGTCGTGTCCCACGCCCCGCCCAGCTTCCGGGGGAGGGCCACCTCCTTGATCTTCGCCTTCTTGATCGCCTCGCGTACGTGAGCCCGGACGGTCGGGTCCGGGTCCTTCGCCAGCCGGCGCAAGACGCGGGCCAGGCCCCGCCCGGGCAGGTGGGCCCGGGCGTACTGGATCAGCAATAACCGACCCCGGGGCTCGGGCCACGCCAGCAGTCCTTCGAACTGCTCCCACACCAGCTCGTTCGCCCGGTTCGCGGCCGGCTCGTAGGACGCGAGCGACCGCACGGCGTCGAGCGCCGTCTGGAGTTCGGGGAACGAGTCGGGTAGGTTGGAGCACGCCCGCCCGACCCGGTCGAGTAGCGGGACGTCGTGATCCGCGTTCGCCGGGAGTGGCAGGTACAGCCAGTCCGGGGCGGAAGATGCTGACGACATGGAGACACCTCGGCGGCCGGCGGTGCGTCCCAGCGTAGCTACCCGGCCGGCCCGGCTCAAGCACCGATGCAGATTCCCGACCACCACCCACTGGCCCGGACGCTCGCCCTGCTCGACCCGGACACCGCCCCGGCGGCCGCGGCCGGGATGCGGGGGACCGCGGCCGCGGCCGAGATCGAGGGGCTGGTGGAGCTGCTGCTGAACCCGGAGGCGACCGCCACCGCGGCCGCCGCCGCCCTCCGCAGCCTGGAACACGACAGCCGGCCGGTCGTGACGGACGCCGTGATCCGGGTCTTCGGGAGCCCGCACCCGACGGTGCGGATTCTGGCCACGACCGAGGTCGTGCGGCGGCACCTCTTCGACCCGGCCCGGGACCGGCTAGTGGCGATCCTGCGAGCTGACCCGTTCTGGCAGGTCCGCCGGGCGGCGGTGACCTCAATCGGAGCGGACCCGGGCGACGGCCGGTGGGCCGTGTGCCACGCCGCGACCGACCCACACTGGCGGGTGCGGCACGCCCTGGCCCAGCTCCTGGAGAACTGGGCCGACCGCCCGCGGATCGACACCGAACTGGAGCAGCTCGGCCACGGCCCCCGGGTCCGGCGGGTGCGGGATTACCTCGCGTACCGCTGGGCCGGTCAGTTCCCCCCGACTCGCCCGGCCGATGATCCATCGGCGGGGTGCCCGTTCTGGGACTGGGACCCGGCGGTGCTTGCCCGCACCCTCGACCGGCTGGGCCGGGCCGGGCGCCGGGCCGCGCTCGACGTGCTGCCCCGGCTGGTCCACCACCCGGACGAGCGGGTCCGCGGGTGGGTGGTCCAGGCCCTCCGGGACGACGGCGAATCCCGGCACTGGGCCGACGCCCTCGGCCGGCTGGGCGACCCGCGGGAGGACACCGCCCCGCCGGTCGATCAGCTGGTCCGCGGGGTCGAGCTGGACCGGCTCGAAGCGGTGGCGAAGTTCGTCCTGCGGATGGGTGCCCCACCCCCGGCCGCCCTGGCGTGGGCACTGGAGCAGGTCGGGGAGGCGTTCCCGGCCGAGGAGGTGAGCGAGGACTTGCAGCGGCTCGGCGCGGTCCCGCCCCGACGAGTCGGGACCGCCGAACGCGCGAATTCGCTGCCAGGCCGCGCCCCGTTCACACCCGATCATTCCCACGCCCGCGCGGCATCCCTGACCCCCGAGCGCGCCCGCGAACTGGTCGAGAACCCGACGCTCGAAACGTCCTGGTTCGTGCTCGCCCGGGCGGCCCGGATGTGCAAGACGCCGCTCTGGAATCTGGAACCGGCGAACCCCTGGAAGCCTCCGGCCGGGGCGAAGCCGCCAGACGCCCCGGTCACGATCCCGGTCGTCACCACTATCCGCCCACGACAGCTCGGTCCCGGCGGGCCGGTCGTCTCGCCGCTCGGGGTGTCCGGCCACTACGGACTGCCGGTGGAGGGATTCGCCCGGGCCGCGGAGCAGGGCGTGAACCTGTTCTTCTGGGAGCCGAACTACGCCACGCTGACCCGGTTCATGACCAGGCTCGCGCCGTCCGAACGCCGCCAGCTGAGCCTGCTCGCGGGCACATTCGAGGCCGATGGGGCGAAGGTCCGCAAGGACGCCGAGCGGGCGCTGAGGAACCTGAAACTGGACCAGCTCGGCGTCTTCCTGGTCTTCTGGGTGCAATCCTGGGCGCGGATCACGGACGACGTGCGAGACGCCCTGGAACGACTCAAGGCCGAGGGCAAGGTTCAGGCGTTCGGGCTGTCCACGCACAACCGGTCGCTCGCGGTCGAGGCGGTCCGGGACGGGTGGAACCCGGTCATGGTCCGGCACAGCGCTGCGCACCGAAAGGCGGAGGCCGAGGTGTTCCCGGTCGCCCGGGCGCACGGCACGTCGGTCATCACCTTCAACAACACCTGTTACGGGCGTTTGCTCGACCCCGGGGAGAACGGCGAGCGCGGGTTCCGCCCGGCCGACTGTTTCCGGTTCACGCTGGCCACGCCCGGTGTGTCGGCGTGCTTCACCGCCCCGGCCACGCCGGAGCAGCTGGACGAAAACCTGAACGCCCTCCGAAACCCGGAGCTGGCCGACGACGTGCGCGACCGCCTGATCCGCCGCGGGGAGTGGCTCTACCGGGAGGACACGGTGTTCCGGCGGACGATCCGGGCGGACGTGTAATTCATGGCGCGGATGAGTCTGTCTGTTTTGTGGCACAGGTCTGGAGACCTGTGCCACAAACCAAAACCAGACACCCTCAGCCGGGGCGTGGATCAGGCAGGTTACGATCTACCTGCGAGTTGGTCTTGGAAACCGGGTTCCGCTGCGGGGTTACTGACGTCCTGTTGGCTGGGCGGCCGCCCGCATACAACCTGTGTCGTTGCGGGCGGCCGCTTCAAACTGGTCGGCACTGCAAACCACCCGCGGCGTGGCGCCGCGGATCACGCTAACTCCGACCGCAGCGGAACCCGTGTTCGGAAGACCGGCGTGAGGCGCCGGGGGCTACTGACGTCCTGTCGGCACGTAAGCCGTGCAGTTCGACCTGTGAACTGGCGGCTTACGCTTCAACTGGCCGGCACCACGAACCACCCGCGGCGTAGCGCCGCGGATCACGCTAACTCCGGCCGACGACCCCACGCCGGTTAAAACCCATCCTGCTCCGGCCCGGCTACTAACCTCGTTCGCACGCCGGGTCAGCTCACGGTGACCTGGCACCGTGAGGTGGTCCGGCCGACCTCAACTGGCTGGCAGTTGGAACCGCCCACGGCGTATCGCCGCGGATGACGCTAACCTCGGGACCGGAACGGGATGTCGGGACAGAGCACCATATGGCCCCGTTCCCAGTGGGGAAGTATACCCCGGCCGCCCCGGCAGCGGCTACGGCCGGCTCCACGAACGAACCCCCTCCGGACCGAACTGTGAAACACACGGCCCGCCCCTCTGGTCACGCGGCCGGCCGTGGGTTACCGTGGGCTTGTCAATTCTCATCCCCGAGACGAGGTGCGACGATGACCGGGCGAATCCTGGCGGCGGCGGCCGGGCTGATCCTCGCGGCCGGGACCGCGGCGGCCGATGACAAACCTGCCGCCGAGAAGCCCACCCCGGCTGGGGTGCTCCTCAAGGAAGGTAGGAAGCTCCGCGACGCGAAGGAGTACGAGGCCGCCCGCGAGTTCTTCGAGGCGGCCGACAAGCTCAGCCCGGGGAACCCCGCGGTGATGGTGCAGCTGGCCTGGGTGTGCAACGAACAGCAGGAACACGACAAGGCGGCGCGGGTCGCCCAGGAGGTGCTCAAGATCGAGCCCGGGCACAGCGACGCCCTGAGCGAGCTCGGGTACGCCCAGTTCAAGCAGAAGTTGTACGCGAAGGCGATCGTCTCACTGAAGAAGGCGGTCGAGAAGGACGAGAAGAACTGGACCGCCTACGGATACCTGGCCGACGCCCTGCGGGCGGTCGGGGAGAAGGAGGAGGCGGACGAGGTCGAGGCGACCCGGAAGAAGAAGATGAGCTCGGGCAAGGTGAAGGACTGACGCGAAGGACCGACCGCGGGCTCGGGCGGTGTGGTCTCTCCCCATAGCGCTCAACTTAAGGACGTCCTAGCGGTTTTCGCAGGGAATTCGGAGTCGGAGTGCCACCCCATTGCCTTTGAAACCGAGGGTTATTGTGGGGCCTCAACCGCGGTTTTCCCCACGAGTTCGGGCACTGTGCCCTTAAGTTGAGCGCTATGTGGTCTCTCCCTACTTCGCCGCTCGCAATTGCCGGCCGGTCTGCTGCGACTTCTCTCCGGCGAGAGCAGCAACAGGAAAAGTCATCTCACAGATCTGGATCGGCCCGAAGCTGCGAGCGCGTCTGCTCATCCTATGTGCATTTCGGCGATAGAAATGACATCCGAGAGCAGCCGATCGGCCAGCAGCAAAGTCTACATATCCTATTAACACAATACTCTACAATACTTTATGTCGGCACATTGGTCCGCCCCTGGGGTGGCTGGCACATTTGTTGCCCACACACCCTCACCTCTCACCTTTCTATCCCGCCCTCATAGCCCGAGATCCGGATATGCCGGCCTGCGCCTATCCCGCTCAGCGGCGACCCGTCCGCGGGTTCACGCTGATTGAGCTGTTGGTGGTGATCGCGATCATCGCGATCCTGATCGGCCTCCTCCTGCCCGCCGTCCAGAAGGTCCGCGAGGCCGCCGCCCGGGCCAAGTGCCAAAACAACCTGAAGCAGTTCGGAGTGGCCATGCACAACTGCCACTCCGCGAACGAGAAACTGCCGCCGCTCCTGGCCCCGTTCCCGATGACCACGGCGTCGCCCTACCCGCTGGCCTGGGGCACGCCACTGTACTGGGGCCTGCCGTACATCGAACAGGACAACCTGTTCAAGTCGTCCTACGACCCCACCAACCCGGACGGGAATGGGGCGGGGGCCGGATACCGGCCGTGGATCGGGAACACCGAGTACACGGGCATCAAGACGTACATCTGCCCGTCCGATCCCGGGGCGGGAAGCTCGGGGATGGTCGCGAACGCGACCCCCTGGAACGCCTCCTGGGGGCTATCGTCCTACGCCGTCAACTCGCAGGTCTTCGCCCTGGTGAACCCCGACGGCACCATGAACGGGTCGGGGGGGCCCGGCGGGTCCCAATGGTACGGCTCCACCCGGCTGACCGACATCACCGACGGGACGAGCAACACGATCATGATGGCCGAGCGCCTGGCCGTGTGCGGGACACCCACCTCCGCGACGTACGGCGGCCAGAACCGGCACAGCTTCCACTGGGGCGGCGTGTGGAACCCGATGTTCGCCAACTCCGCGGCCGGCCAGCCGATCGGGGTCGGGTCCATGTTCCAGATCCCGGCGAAGTACAACGACTCCGCCTCCTGTGACATGACCCGCCCGTCCTCGCCCCACACCGGGGTCATCAACCTGGCCCTCTGCGACGGCAGCGTGCGGACCGTGTCCAGCGGTCTGAGCCCGACCACGTGGTGGATGGCCTGCACCATGAACGGCGGCGAGGTCCTGGGGTCCGACTGGTAGCGGGACCGGTTATCCCCCGGCGGGGCGGGGCGAACCCCGGGCCGCCCCGACCCGCCGGGGGGTTCCTAACTGGTGGGTTCGATCCGGCACGGTGGCGTGCGTACGGGGCACCTGAGATGACCGCCATGACCGCTCCCCGCTTCGTCCCGGTTGCGGCCGTTGCCCTGCTGGTCCCGGTCCTGTCGCTCGGCTGCGGCGGCGACCGCGCCCCGCCCGGCAGCGTTTCTGGCAGGGTCCTATATGGGGGTGTCCCCTTGATGGAGGGCCGCGTGACGCTGGTGGGCCCGAAGGGGCAAGTGGCCGGCGCGGTCGTCCAGAAGGACGGGACCTACCGGATCGAGAACCCGCCCACCGGGTTGGTCCGGGCCGCGGTCGCCGTCTACGACCAGCGGGTCGTCCGCTCGCGGTCGCCGGCGAGTGCAAAGACGCCGGACCCGGCCGCACAACCCGCCGGCCTCGCGGTATCGATCGCCCCGCCGACACCTGTGGTCCGCATTCCCGGCCGGTACGGGGACCCCGAAACGTCCGGACTGACATGCCAGATCAACCCGGGCGAGCAGGAATGGGACCTCCTGCTCGCCGCCGGGCCGGGCGACCCGGCGGTCGTCCGGCCGGAAGACGTCCCCGCGGTCGGGTTGAACGTCGGCCAGACGGCGCCCGAGATCGAGGGGGAGGACCTCGAAGGGAAAAGGTTCAAGCTGAGCGACTACCGGGGCAAGGTCGCCGTGGTCATGTTCTACGGGCACTGGTGCAGTCTGAGCCGGGCCGACTTCGCCCCCGCCCGGGCGATGGCCGACGCCTTGCGCGACCGGCCGTTCGTCATGCTCGGGGTGAACACCGACCACGACCGGGCCGTGGCGCTGACCCGGAACCGGAGCCAGGATCTGCCGTGGCGGTCGTGGTGGGACGGGAGCGTGCTGGGAACCATCAGCGAGGCCTGGCAGATCCCGGGAATGCCCTACTACGTGGTGCTGGACGGTCGCGGGGTGATCCGCGGCAAGAATTTGATCGGGCCCGACCTCGAACGGCTCGTGACGGAACTCACGGCCGGCGCGGCGACACCGCCGGGTGCGCCGTGACCGGCGTCGGTCCGGGTCTGCCCCGCCTTCATCAATACTGAACTGAGGATTCGTCCTGATGACTCGTCTGTCGCGTTTGGGGTTCGGGGTGGCGGCCGGGCTGGTGCTCGCCGTCGGGGTTGTGGGGTGCGGGGGGGGACCGAAGCGGGTCAGCGTGTCCGGGACGGTCACGTACGCCGGGAAGCCCGTGCCGGTCGGGACGGTCAGTTTCATCGGCACGGCCGATGTGATCGAGTCGTCGCCGATCACCGACGGCAAGTACACCATCGCCAACGCCCCCGTCGGCCCGGTCAAGGTGACGATCTCCACGCCCGCGGCGCCGACCGGGGTCGCGAAAAAGCAGATGCAGCAGAAGTACGAGGGGATGAGCTACGACGGGGGGGGCGACAAGGCCGTCGTCGTCCCGCCGAAGTACAACACCCCGGGGACTTCCGATTTGACCTACACCGTCATCGACGCCCCGACCCAGTCGCACGACATCACCCTCGCCAAATAGCCGCCGGAGGTCCGGGGCCCACGACCCGCCAGGGCCCCGGACCCGGCCGCGTCCCGCCCGGCGGTCCCGCGCCGGGCGTTTTTTCCCCGCCGTCCCGGCCCGGAGTCCGTGCATGTTCGGTCGATTCCGCCGCGGCGTGCGTGCCGGGTACGGCCTCCTCCCGCGGCCGCTCGTCTGGCTCGTGGGGGTCGTCGGGCTGGCCCGGGGGGTGTACGTCGGGCTGCCCGTCCTGCGCGAGGAGTACCACTATCAGGCGGCGTGCCTGGCGGTGGACCGGGAGGAGTTCGACGCGGCCGGGGACCACCTCCGGGCGTGCCTCGCGCTCGTCCCGGGCGACGGCCGGCCGCACTTCCTCGCCGCCCAGACGGCCCGGCGGGCCGGGCAGTTCGATCTGGCCGCGGAGGAACTGCGGATCAGCCGGGAGCTCGGCTGGGCGGCGGTCGGCGTGCGGGCGGAAGAGGTCATGCTGGCGTTCCAGCGGGGCGACTTCGACCCCGAGGCCGAGCGGGTGCTCCGGGCCTGGGCGGACGCGGACGATACCGACCCGGTCCTCGCGCTCGAGGCCCTCGGCCAGGGCTACATGCGGACGTACCGCCTCGGGCTGGCGCTGGACTACCTCGGCCGGTGGGTCGCGCGGCGGCCGGATTCGGTCGCCGCCCGGATGCGCCGGGGGTGGGTGTTCGAACGCCTCGAACGGTGGGAGGAGGCGGAGGCCGACTACCAACACGCCGCCACGGTCCGGCCCGACTACCGGCCCGGCCGGCTGCGGCTGGCCCAGGTCCTCCGGGTCCGCGGCGACCTGGGCCGGGCGGTGGCCGAGTTCGAACGGCTGCGGACCGAAACCCCCGACGACCCCCAAGTGGCGACCGGGCTGGGCCAGGCCTACACCGGGCTGGGCCGGGACGAGGAGGCCCGCGGCCACCTCCTCAAGGCGGCCGCGGCCGACCCCCGGAACTCACTCGTCCCGCTCGAACTCGGCGGCCTGGCGATGCGGGCCGGGCGGCCGGAGGAGGCGGCGGACTACTTCCAGAAAGCGATCGACGCCGCCCCGGAGGACTACCAGCCGCACTACCAGATGTACCTCTGCCAGCAGCGCCTCGGGCGGCCCGACCGGGTGGTGGTCGAGGAGACGAAGTTCAAGGCGATCGCCGCGGACCTGAAGCTCATCAACGAGCTCACCCAGGAGCTGCAAGCCCGGCCGAACGACCCCGACCTGCGGTACCGGATCGCGGAGATCTTCTTCCGCCGCGGCGAGGAGGCCGAGGGGGCGGTCTGGCTGGAGAGCGTGGTGCAGGTCCGTCCGGATCACGCCGCCGCTCGCCGCAAACTGGTCGAGTACTACGACCGGACCGGGCGGTCGGCCAAGGCCGCGGCCCACCGTTGGGTCGCGGACGCCACACCCGCGAGATGAGCCCCGGCCCGCCCGACCTCTCCCCTACCGTCCCGAGTACCCCCGTGATGTCGGCCCCCCCGATCCCCGGCCCACCCCTGCCCGCCCGCCCGGCTGGTCGTTCCCCGCTCCTCAGGCGGGCGGCCCTGCTGGGCGCCGTCGCGGCCCTCGGCTGGGCGGCGTGGGCGACCGGCCGCGAGGTCTGGGGTGGGGCCCAGCTGCGGGCCGCCGCCCGGGCCATCGAGGCCCGCGAGTTCGAGACCGCCCGGCCGCACATCGCGAACGCCCGGGCGGTCTGGCCGCGGGACCCGGCGCTCTGCCTGCTCGAAGCCCGGACGGCCCGCCGCGCGGACCAGCTCGCGGACGTCGGGGCCCGGCTCGACGAGGCCCGCCGGCTCGGCGCCTCGGGGATGGACACGCTGCTCGAAGACCAGCTGCTCGCCGCCCAGCGGGGCGGGCTGGCGGACGTGGAGGCCAAGCTCCGGGAGCGGCAGAAGGCCGCCCCCGCGGACTACGTCCTGATCGCCGAGGTCCTCACGACGGAACTGATGCGGACGTACCGCCTGGCCGAGGCCCGGGGCCAGTTGAACGGGTGGCTCGAGCGGGCACCCGACGACTTCGAGGGGTACCTCCGCCGCGGCTGGGTGGCCGAACGCCAGCTCGACTACCCGGCCGCCGTGGCCGACTACCGGCGGGTCGTCGCCCTCCGGCCCGACCGGGACGCGGTCCGCCTCCGGCTCGCGGAACTGCTCGTCCAGACGAACCTCGCCGCGGACGCCGTCCCGCTGCTCACCGACCTCTACGCCCGCTCGCCGGCCGACCCGGCCGTCGTCCTCGCCTGGGCCCGGTGCCGGCGGGAGCTCGGCGAGCTGGCCGAGGCCGCCGCCGTGCTCGACGGCCACACGGCGGCCGGCGGGGAGGAGGGCCCCGAGATCATCGGGGAGAAGGGCCGGCTCGCGCTCCAGGCTGGAGACCTCGACGCGGCCGAGCGGCTGCTGCGGGAGGCCAACCGGCGGGCGCCCGCCAACCGGATGTTGCTCTACAGTTTACAGATGTGTCTCTCCCGCCGCGGGAAGGCGGCCGAGGCGGCGGAGCTGGCGAACACCCTCAAGACCCTCGACGCGGATACCCGGCGGATGGGCGAGATCGTCGCCGCGGTCGGCGGCAAGCCGACCGACCCGGGGCTCCGGTCCGAGGGCGGGATCATCTTCCTCCGCAACGGGCTGCCGGACGACGGGCTCCGCTGGCTGGGGCTGGCGCTGGAGCTCGACCCCGACCACCGGCCGGCCCACCAGGCCCTCGCCGAGCATTTCGAGAAAACCGGGCGGCCGAATCTGGCCGCGCCCCACCGGGCCGTGCTGGCCCGGCCCGACTCTGCCGGCCGGCCGTGACCGGCCCGCCCGTCACCAGGAGCGCCCGACGATGAAGCCGACCCCCCGCACCCCGTTCCGCCCGGGGCCGCTCATGTTCGCGGCGGCCCTCGCGTTGGCGGGCTGTTCGCCGGGCCCGGACGGGCCGGGCGCGGCGCCCGCCG
>JAQGHQ010000387.1 GCA_028288765.1 Gemmataceae bacterium
CGGTAGCTCGTCTTCCAGATCGGGGCCTCGACCACGTACCCGACCTGGACCTTCCGCTTCCCGTCCCCGGCGAAGTGCAGGCTCACCGCCTTCTTCTGGCTGTCGTGGTTCAGGGCGAGCACCTCCAACGCCCGGCGGAACTCGCCCTCCAGGGTCGGGTTCGCGAACCGGAGCTGCTGGACGTCGGCCAGTTTCACCGCCCGCAGCCCCTCGGCGCACCACAGGTTCAGGACCTCGGCCTCGACCACCTCCTTGCCCACCGGCACCTTCTGGTGCTCGACCCCGACGATCGCCCCGGTCAGCTTGCCGGGCTGATTGGCCGCGGTCGGCTGGACCGTCACCTCGACCCGCTCCCCCCGGGCCTGCTGGAGGATGCTCGCGAACGTCGGGCTGCCGTCCAGGTTGATGGCGAACGAGCTCAGGGTCCGGGAAATGGGCTCCCGGCTGTCGTAGCTGACGGCGGCCACCCGGCCGCCGCCGAAGTCCTCCAGGACCATGCTCTTGAGGAGGTCGTTGACGTCGGTCTCGGGGAACGTGAGGTCGACCCGGGCGTCCCCGTCGACCTCCCCGGACCGGCTGAAGTACCCGACCCCGCTGTTGAACAGGACGACCCGGGTGACCGGGAGGGTTGTGGCCGGCTTGAGGTCCTGCTTGTTCTCGGCCGCGGCCTCGGTCAGGAACCGGTCGGCCCCGACCCCGGCCCCGACCGCCCCGGCCACCGGCAACGCCCATAGCAATTTCCGACGGAACATGGCACGCCCTCCGCGATTCGCCCCACAAGGGACAGGGAAAGGTCTACCTCCACAACTCACGGATCTTAGTCCCTCCACGGTCGGACTGCTACTGCACGGGGGGCCCAGAACCCGTGTTGTTACAGACTGTTACGAAAGCATTCAAACTGATGGCCGGTCGCGGCTTTCGCCCGGTTTGAGACTTGACGCCGAACCCAGTTCTGGTAATTCCTTGATGGGTGAGTGAATGTGAATCCCGGCCAGAGGACCGAAGCGTGATCAGCATCGGGGGCGGGTTGCATCGCCGGGACTTCCTGCGCGTCGGGGCACTCGGGCTGGGCGGCTTCACCCTGGCCGACCTGCTCAGGAGCGAGGCCCGGGCGGAAACGCCTTCGCGCCCGAAATCGGTGATCTACATCGTGCTCGGCGGCGGCCCGAGTCACATCGACATGTGGGACCTCAAGCCGGACGCCCCGGCGGAGATCCGCGGCCCGTTCAACCCGATTGCAACAAAGCTGCCCGGCGTGCGGATCTGCGAGCACATGCCGCTCCAGGCCGGGATGATGGATCAGCTGGCGGTGCTCCGCGGCATCCGCTCCGTCGAGAACGACCACTTCCTGAGCGAGGTGTATTCCGGACTGCCACGGGTTGCCGGGAAGCGGCCGGCGTTCGGCTCGGTGGTCAGCAAACTGGCCGCTACCAGCTCCCCGCTCCCGTCCTACATCAGCCTCGACCGGCCGAGCACGGACCAGTTCGAGTTCGAGAAACCATATTACGCCGGGTCCAACCACGCCCCGTACCGCCCGTTCGGCGAAGCCCTCGACGATCTCCAACCGGCAAAGGCGCCGGACCGGTTCCGGGACCGCAAACAGCTCCTGTCCACGTTCGACGGCATGCGGCGCGACCTCGACCGGACCGACGCCCTCGCCGGGCTCGACAAATTCCAGGCCCAGGCCCTCGACATCCTGACGTCGCCCCGGGTTCGGGACGCCTTCGACCTGAGCCGGGAGCCGGAAAAACTGCTGGCGGCTTACGGACACACCGGCGGGAAGTACCCGCACCAGACATTCAAATCCATCATGTACCCGTGGGACGGGAAGAAGTTCCTGCTCGCCCGGCGCCTGGTGGAGGCCGGGGCGCGGGTAGTCACGCTCCGGGCGGCCGAGTGGGACCACCACAGCAGCGCGAACGGGGACATCTTCTTCGCCCTCAAGTGCCTGATGCCACTCCTCGACCGCAGCCTGTGCGCGCTGCTGAGTGACCTGACCGCCCGCGGGCTCGACAAGGACGTACTCGTCGTGGTTCTGGGCGAGTTCGGGCGGACGCCGAAGATCGCACACCCCGGGCCGGGCCGCGAACACTGGGCCGATGCCGGTTGTGCGGTCGTCTACGGCGGCGGGCTGAGGATGGGGCAGGTGATCGGCGAGACCGACTCGCGGGCCGAGCGGTCGAAGAGCGGGACGATGTCGTTCCAGAACGTGATCGCGACGATCTACCACGTCCTCGGTGTCGATCTCGACACGATGCTGCCGGACTTCAGCGGCCGGCCGCAGAATCTCCTCGACGACAAGCAGCCGATCCGCGAACTGGTGGGTTGATTGATCTCAATTGATCTAACCACAGAGTCACAGAGAGCACAGAGACCGGGAAAGACACAGAGAAGGACTAGTTGATTCCTCTGTCTTTCCCGGTCTCTGTGCTCTCTGTGACTCTGTGGTTAACTCGTTCGGCCACTCCGTCACAAGCACCGCAGGAACGCGACCAGGTCGGCCTTCTCCTGCTGGGTCAGCTTCAGCCCCTGGACGAGGTTGAAGAACTCGACCGCGTCTTCCAGGGTTAGGCACCGGCCGTCGTGCAGGTACGGCGGGCTCTCCTTGATCCCCCGGAGGGTGAACGCCTTGATCGGCCCGTCCCCGGGCTCGTTCAGGAACCGCTCCAGGTGCAGGTCGTGCATCTTGTCGTCGAGGTAGAACGGGGCCGGGTGGCAGACCGCGCAGTTCGCCTTGCCGAAGAACAGTTTCTCGCCGCGGGCTTCGCCTTCGGTCGCCTTCTTCGGGTCGAGACGGCCGGTGAGGTCCAGTTTCGGGGCGGGCGGGAAGTCGAACATGATCTGGGCCTGGGCCATGTGCGGGATCACGCTCCGCGGCAGCTCCTGGAACCCCTTCTTCATCGCCCGGATCGGGTCGCCGTTGAAATAGGCGGTCCGCTGCTCAAACTCGGTGAAGTCCTCCACCGACCGGAGGCTCCGCTTGCTCCCGTGGATCTGCTGGTTGAACATCCCCCGGAGGCTGGTCGTGTCGATCCGGAACCGGCGGTCCTGCGGGCGGACGTCCGGGGTCAGGTGGAACTGGCCGGTGGTGTGGCCGTTCACATGGCAATCCAGGCACGCCACGCCCAGCTGGGGGGCCGAGCTCTTGCGGTCGTCGGTCAGGTTGAACTCCTCCTGCGGGAGCGGGGTGAGCAGGAGCCGCATGCCTTCGAGCTGGACCGGGGTCATGATCTCCTTGAACAGCTCCCGGAAGTTCGCCAGCGACACCACCTGCCCGCGGGACGCGTCGCCCAGCTCCGGCCGGTTCTGCAGAAACATCGCCGGGGGGAACTCGGGCAGGAACTCGTTCGGGATGTCGAACTCCACGTCGAACCGTTCGAGCCGGGGGAACATCGCGATCTGCACCGGCGGGAACACCTGTCCGCCGTTCGTGTGCAGTGGGTGCGGGAGCGACGGGTACGGGAACAGGTTGTTCTTCCGGATCTCGTCCGGGCTCATCCCGGCGAGCTGGTCCCACGTCTGGCCCTCGGTCAGGCGGGCGGTCGGGCCGACGCAAATCGGCTTGCCCCGCAACATTTTGACCTGCGGGTCGGGCTTCGGGGCGAGGTCATAGCGTGTCTCCAGCAGCTTCCGCTGGGCGGCAGTCACCGCCGGCTTGGCGGCCGACTCCGCCTTCATGATTTCCTCGAAGGTCGTGAACGGCTTCGGGGAGTTTAGCGGGTCGCGGGCGAAGTCGAACCCGGTGATCCGACCTTGATTCGGCTGGTTCTTCAGTGCCGGAGTGACCGGGGCCGGCCGGGTCGAGTCAAAGATGTCGGACTTGTCGTGCTCGGTCAGCTTCAGCTCCGGCCGGTCGGCCGGGACCGGCCGAACCCGCACCGCCTCGGCCGCCGGGTCGGTCGGTCGGGCGGGCTGCTTCTTGTCCACCGCCACGGGTTCGCCCGGCCGCGCGACCAGGATGAACCCACTCGCGGTCAGACCCAACACGAACGCGGCCACCACGCTGAGTCGATTTTGCATGGGGTTCCCCTCGCCGAAGTGTCCAACCCGAGTCTCAACGAGGCAGAGGGGTGCAAGTCCGGTGCCGTCGAAAAGGACCGTACGGAGGTAGAACGAGACCGAAAACCCACACGCCCACCCGCGGGGGGCGGGTGGGCGTGGCGGCGAGTCGAACGCGGGCGAAAAGAGGGGTATGTCAGGCCAGGGCCACAATCACTGCGAGCAGGAGGGCGATGACCGCACCGCCCCCGATGGCGATCCAGGGCCAGAGCTTCCTCATGTCCAGTTTCGTCGGGGGCGGACCGGCGGCATCAACGCGGAACGGGTTGGTCGGCAGGTCCCGGCCCGGTTTGGTGCCCGGGGGGGGCTGTTCCATCGGGCCGGCGGCCGTATCGACTGCGGACGGCTGGGGATGGGCCGCAATGCCCGGTCGCTGACCGGATTTGGTATCGAACGGCTTCGCCCGGGGTGCCCACGGCGAGGTCGCGGGTGACGACGGGCCGAACGGGGAGGGTGACAGGACCGGCGGCGGGCCGAACGGGCCCGGCGCGGGGGGGGCGACTGGGGCCCGGGGTTCTGCTAGGACTGCGGCCCCGGCCCGGGCGATCGCGGCCCCCGGGGTTGTCCCCACGGGTTCGTCCGCCGTCTCGCCCATCTCTTCACCCGCCCCTTCCGTCGCGGCCGGGCTGAGCTGGGGCATTTCATCCCCGGCGGGGAGCGTGACCACGGCGGGCACCCACGGATCGAGTTCGGCCGCGACCTGCGCCGGTGTCTGATACCGGGCCTTCGGGTCCTTCACCATCATCCGGGCGACGATCGCGGCGAGCCCGTCCGGAATCTCCGGGCGGATCTGCTGGATCGGGGTCGGTTCCTTGGTCCGGTGCCAGAGTAGCTTTTGGGACACCGTCCCGGTCGGGAAGGGGGGGTGCCCGGCGAGGAGGAAGTAGAACGTGGCCCCGAGGGCGTACACGTCCGCCCGGATGTCGACCGAGTGGCTGTTCGCGACCTGCTCCGGGGCGACGTAATCGGCCGTCCCGAGGACGATCTTGTCGTCGTACTTGATCGTGAGCTGGTCGGTGTGGTCGCGGAAGAACCGGGCGAGGCCCAGGTCGAGGATCCGGGCCAACCCGCGCCGGTCGATCAGGACATTACCGGGCTTGACGTCGCGGTGGATGATCCCGCTGCGGAAGGCGTAGTCGAGCCCTCCGGCGGTCTGGCGGATGTAGCTGACCGCCCGGCCGATCTCCATCGGGCCGAACTTCTTGACCACGTCCAGGAGGTTCGGGCCGTCGACGTAGTCCATGACGATGAAGTGCAGGTTCCCGTCCTGGTCGATGTCGTGGGTGCGGACGATGTTCGCGTGTTGGAGGCTGCCGGCGGCCCGGGCCTCGCGGTAGAACCGGCCGAGCGCGGCCGGCTGCTCGGCCTTCGCCGGGGGCAGCACCTTGATTGCCACCCGTTTCTTCATGAACATGTGTTCACACAGGAACACCTGGCCCATCCCGCCGACCCCGACCCGCTCCAGGAGCTTGTACTTGCCGATGGTGAAACCACGCCACTTCCCGAGCAGGAACTGCTCGGCCTGGAAGTAGGTCAGCACCCCGTCCCGGATCATGTCGTCGGCGAACTCGCGGGGATCGGTGGGCAGGCCCCGGGCGAACTCGCGCCGCTGGAGGTAAGCCGAAAGCTTCTGTTCGTCGATCATCCCGCTCTTGCGGATGAGTTGGATCAACTCTTCGACGGAGGAGGGTACGGACATCAGACACCCTGGCGGGCTAAAGGGGGGCGGCGCGACAATTCCCACCCGGGGAGAGGTTCTTCGGGCGGGATGTGAACTCCCTCACGTAAACTAGAACAGATTTAGACCCCACGCAAACCTCCCGGGTCGCCTTTTACGCCACCGCCTGAAACCCCTTTTCTCGGCTACTCCGGCACGACCGGTAGGCCTGGTGCGGTCGGCACGACCGGCCGGGGCCGGGGTATCCTTGTGGCCGGTGGGGCGGTCGGACGTCAGAGACGTGGACGCCACCGGAGGTTTGGGTTTTTCCAGGCGTCGCGACCGTGCGGAGAGCGAAGATGGGCAGGACAGGTCGGGTTGACCCCCGGCGCCTGGGCGGGTATCACCAGCGGCGGTCGCAGGATGCGACGGGGTGAACGTGAGCGCACGGAGGGCGGGCGATGCCGCGGACGGGCGGAGGGATCTGGGCGGTGCTGGTGGCGGCGGGCGTGGCGGTTTCGGCGGATTCGGCCCGGGCGCAAGACGTCCACTGGCGCCAGGACTACACCGCCGCGCGGAAGGAGGCGACCGCCACCGGCCGCCCCCTTCTTCTCGACTTCGGCACCGAGGCGTGCGTGTGGTGCCGCAAGCTCGACGCGACGACCTTCCGGGACCGGGGGGTGGTCGAGCTCATCAACGAGCGGGTCATCCCGGTCAAGGTCGACGGCGAGCGGGAGGCGTGGCTAACCCGGGCCGCCGGGGTCGAGGCGTTCCCGACGCTCGTGCTGGTCTCACCGGACGGTAAGATCGTTGCCCGCCACGAAGGCTACGCCGATGCGGCTAAGATGACCGCGTTGCTCCGGCAGGTCGCACCCCGCGAAGCTCCCGCCGCACGCCCGCCGGAGCGGTCCCCCGCGGCCGAACTCCTCGCCCTGGCCCGTGCCGACCACGACGCCGGCCGCTACCTCGCGTGCATCGAGCGGTGCGACCGGTTGATGTCCGGGTACGCGGCCGGCCCGGAGGCGGGGGAGGCCCGCCGGCTGTCCGCCGCGATTACCGGCGACCCGGAGAAATGGCGGCGGGTGACCACCCAGATTGACACCGACTTCGCGGCCGTGAAGCGCGACCTCGATGTCGCCCTGAAGCGGTAGCCGGCGCACCCGCGGCCGTGCCCCGACCCGTCTGCTTTCCCCGTGGGTGGGCCGACTTCGGTCACTCGTCACGTCACCAGCTTGGATTCCGCCCGCGGGCCGAAGCCGCTTCGGTGATCGTGGGACCATTCGGCCGCCTCCAAGGTGGGAGCGACCCACCCTGGAGCCGATCGGTCTGGCTTACGGCACCTGATCCTTCACCCACAATCCTCCCGGACTGAGTTCGAACTGCGTGCCCGGGGGGATCGTGGCGGGGGCGTCGGCTTTGAGCAGGTATGCAGCTCCGTTGACCGGGTCGTACGAGACGCCTCCGGTCACACCCCACAGCTTGTCGGACGGGGCAACCGTTCCGACCTTCCCGATCCCCTTGAACTTGACCCTCCCGACGGCCTGGCCGGACTCGACGTTCAACACGTCGGCCGTGCTAATCCCGCCCTGCCACAGAAGGAGGTGGTTCGACCCCCACCACCCAAACCCGGCTATGCCAAGTGTGTTCTTGGGTGAACTTGCAGACATCCGCTGTCCGGTCTTCGCGTCCCACACGCCGAGCGCGGCCGTCGCCTTCGGGGTGAAGGTTGTGAATGGGCACGCGAACCGGCTGCCGTCTGCCTGCAGCGCCGCGCCAGAGAAGTTCGCCGACCCGCCGGCCTTCATCACCGGCTCGGTCCGGGCGGTTTCGGTCGCGGTCGCCGGGTCGTAGAAGGTGAAGCCCGTACCGTTGAACAGCGCGAGCGTCTTACCGTCCGGGGTCAGGGCGAAGTTTGTTGGAGTATGGGTGAACCCGTTGACCACGAGGACGGGCCCGCTGGTGAGTCCGGGCGGGCTTCCCGCCGTCCGCTTCAGTCCGGGGACGGACCAGACGTCGAACCCGCCGCCCGTGTTGATCGTCAGGAGCTGGTTTTCGGGTAGGAACGCGGTCCAGATGAGATCGGGTACACTCAGGGTGGCCGGCGTGCGCGGGTACGGGGTGACCTGGTGGACCTGCTGACCGTTCGCCACGGCGTAGAGGGTCAGCGGGTTGCCCTCGAACGGGGCCGACCCGACGACCGCCAGCCACTTCCCGTCCGGGCTGGCCGCGAACTCCTTGTCCGTCACCGAATCCACGAGGATCTGGCCCCGGGCCTCGCCGGTCGCGGTCTTGACCACGTCGATCTGCCGCCCGACGCCCTGGCTTTTGTTCGAGATGATCGCCGTAAACCCGCCCTCCCCGCCACCGAACACGATCTGGGTCACCTGCGGGTTGATGACGGGCGGGATGGGTACGACTCCGGCCCCCAGTTTGGGGGGCGCGTCGACCGGGTCCGGCTGCGGGACGATGGGGTTGATGGGGTTGATCGGAGCGGAGTTCGGCCTGGGAGCTGGTCGTACGAGTGGGGCGGGCGGGGCGACGACGACGGCCTGCTGGTCACCCCCGTCAGGCTTGCCCTTCTCCCCGCGAAAAAGCAAAAAGGCTGCAACCCCGGCCCCGATCAGGAAGAGGATCCCAACCCCGACCCCGACCGCGATCAGAACCCCGGTCCCGGAGTCCGATCCGCTACCGCGGGACCGGCGCGGCCGGTCATCGTCGTCATCGTCGTCGTACCGCCGCCGTCGGCGAGGGCGGTCGTCGTAGTCGTCATCATCATCGTCGCGACGGCGCGCCATTTCAGACGCTCGGAGAGGTTGTGGCGTCATGAGCCCGCGGTCACAGCTGGACCTCGGGCAGTGGGGCGGCGGCCGGCTTGCCCGTCTCGGCGATCACCGTCGCCGCCAGCTTCAGGTACGCCTTCGCCGTCGGCGAATCGGGGTACTTCCGGACGATCGGCTCGCCGGTATCCCCGCACTCGGCCACCCGCGGGTCGATCGGCAGCTCGCCGAGCAGCGGGACCCCCGCCTCGGCCGCCAGCTTCTGCCCGCCGCCGGCCCGGAAGATGTCGTACCGCTTCCCGTCGTCGCCGACGAAGTAGCTCATGTTCTCCACCACCCCGAGCACGGGGACGCGGACCTCCTGGAACATCCGCACCCCCTTCCGGGCGTCGATCAGGCTCACGTCCTGGGGGGTGGTCACGATCACCGCGCCGGTGAGCGGCGCGCTCTGCGACAGCGTCAGCTGGGCGTCGCCGGTCCCGGGCGGGAGGTCGATCACGAGGACGTCGAGCTCGCCCCACGGGATCTGCCCGAGGAACGCCTGGACGGCCTGGGCGACCTTCGGCCCCCGCCAGATGATCGCCTGGTTCGGGTCCACCATGAACCCCATCGACATCAGGGCGATGCCGTACTTCTGGAGGGGGAACGGGGTGGTTTGCGGGTTCACCGTCCCGAGCCCGAACATGATCGGGACGGACGGGCCGTAGATGTCCGCGTCCATCAGCCCGACCTTCTTGCCGGACATGTTCAGGGCGAGGGCCAGGTTCGCGGCAACGGTCGACTTCCCGACCCCGCCCTTCCCGCTCGCCACCGCGATCACGTGCTTCACGCCAGGTAGGGACAGCTTTTGCGGCATCCCGGGGGTCATAAGAGCTCCAAGTTAAAAGCGAAAATTCAAAGTGAAAATGGAACGTCGGCAAGTCGTACAAGTGGGCGGGGGCGATTGATACCTTTTCACTGTTCTTTTTTCACTTCCCCGGACAGTGCCCGCAGCTGTTCGAGCGGGTAAATGCCGGTCGAGTGTCCGTCGTTCCAGGTGATCTGGTAGGCATAATGCCCGATCGACCGCATCGCGACCGGGGCGGGCGGGCCGGCGGCGGCCTCCTGCGGAGAGAGGACGCGGAACGGGTCGGGCGGCTTGCCCCGCTCTTCGAGACAGGCCGCGCACGGGCACTTCGACCGGATGTGTCGCCACGTCGCGAACGTGGTCACCCCGTCGCTCCACTCGATCTTCAGGCCGTCGCCCTCCCGTTTGAGGGAGGTCGGCCGCACGTCGTTCGCCATCGGGACCCCGGAACGGGAGGAGTTCGGTCGAGGTAATTATAGGGGGAAACGAGAACGAGCACCCGGTCGGGCGGGGCAAGCCGGCCGGGGGCCGGAGGCTCCGCCCGACCGGCCTCGCCGCAGCCCCCCTGACAACGACGGGAGGACAGTACAATAGCCATAACCCTCCCGCACAGGAGCTTGTTATGACCTCCCGCTTCGTCGTCGGCATCGACCTGGGCACGACCAATTCCGCCCTCGCCTATGTGGATACCGGGGCGAAGACGGAGGCCGCCGTCACGCCGTTCCCAGTCCCGCAGGTGGTGGGGCAGGGTGGGGTCGACAGTCGGGCGTTGCTTCCGTCATTCCTGTACCTGCCCGGGCCGGGGGAGCAACCCGCCGGGGCGCTGAATCTCCCGTGGGACGCGAACCGGGACTTCAGCGTCGGCGAGTTCGCCCGGGCGTTCGGGTCACAGGTCCCGACCCGGCTCGTGGCGTCGGCGAAGTCGTGGCTGAGCCACCCCGGGGCCGACCGGAAGGCCCCGATCCTGCCGTTCCGGGCCCCCGAGAACGGCCGCAAGGTGTCGCCGCTCGAAGCGAGCACGCGATACCTGAAGCACCTCGCCGAGGCGTGGAACTCCGCGATGGCCAAGGACGTGCCGGCCAGCCGGCTCGAGGTCCAGGACATCGTCCTGACCGTCCCGGCGTCGTTCGACGCGGCGGCCCGGGAGCTGACGGTCCAGGCCGCCCGCGCCGCCGGGTTCGAGCACCTCACGCTCCTCGAAGAACCGCAGGCCGCGTTCTATGCGTGGCTCGACCGGTGCGGCGACGCCTGGCGGCAGCAGGTGGGGGTCGGCGACCTCGTGCTGGTCGCTGACGTCGGCGGCGGGACGACCGACTTCACGCTGATCGAGGTCGGGGAGGAGAACGGCAACCTGGCCCTGACCCGGCTGGCGGTCGGCGACCACCTGCTGCTCGGCGGCGACAACATGGACCTGACGCTGGCGTACCACGTCGCGCAGGCCCTGGCCAAGGCCGGGACGAAGCTCGACGCCGGGCAGATGGTTCAGCTCACCTACGCCTGTCGGTCCGCCAAGGAAGAACTTTTCGCCGACCCGAAGAAGACCTCGGCCCCGGTCACGGTGCTGGGCAAGGGGCGGAGCCTGGTCGGCGGCACGATTCGGCACGACCTCTCGCGGGCGGAAATGGAGAAGGTGCTGGTCGACGGGTTCCTGCCCGAGTGCAAGCAGGACGCGGAGCCTTCGAAGGCGCGGACCGCGGGGTTGCAGGAACTCGGGCTGCCCTACGTCTCCGACCCGGGGATCACCCGCCACCTCGCGCAGTTCCTCTCGCGGCAGGCGGAGTCGCTTTCGAGCCGGGAGCAGCCCGCACCCGCGGGCAAGAAGAAGAAAGGGACGCCAGACACCGTCGGGCTCCCGAGTGCGGTCCTGTTCAACGGCGGGGTGTTCAAGGCGGACCCGCTCCGGAACCGGCTGCTCGGGGTGCTCGGTTCGTGGGCGAAGGGGACGAAGACGGACCCCGCCCGGGAACTGGCCGGGGCGGACCTGGATCTCGCGGTGGCCCGCGGGGCGGCGTATTTCGGACTGGTCCGGCGGGGGAAAGGTGTTCGCATCCGGGGCGGGACGGCGCGGGCGTACTACGTCGGCGTGGAGACGGCGACCCCGGCGGTGCCGGGGATGACCCCGCCGCTTAAGGCGCTGTGCGTGGCTCCGTTCGGGATGGAAGAAGGGACCGAGGCGGACATCCCGAGCCAGGAGTTCGGGCTGGTGGTGGGTGAGGAGGTGGAGTTCCGGTTCCTCGGCTCGACGGTCCGTCGCGACGACACGTCGGGAACGGTGGTGGAGGAATGGGAGGGGCAGGTGGACGAGCTCTCCCCGGTCCGGACGACGCTTGAGGCCAAGGGGGCGACGAGTCGCCAGGTGGTGCCGGTCCACCTGCACAGCAAGGTGACGCCGGTCGGGCAACTGGAACTGTGGCTGATGAGCCGGGACGGGAAACAGAAGTGGAAGCTGGAGTTCAACGTGCGGGAAGGGCGGTAGAATCGATTAATGAAGCCAAGGAGATAACAGGATGGGTGTTCTCACGGAGTATCTAAAGACGGAAGCGGAACACCTTCGGGCGGAGGCTGGCAATCAGAGCCGCGCCGTCGAGGAATGGACCGCCGCAGTTCGGGCCCTCTTCGGCAAATTGCAACAGTGGCTCGCCGAGGCAGACAGTGAATCTCGACTACTAACGGTAAGGGAAATGGTTGCGGAACCACAGGAACCGCGGCTCGGCGTGTACGCCACGCCTGCCTTGGAGGTACGGCTGGGAAGCCGAAAAGCCATGATCGTGCCCCGGGCGAGGTACGTCCTGGCGACCATCAAGGCACCGGACAAGGAACCGCAAAGGGCCGATGGGCTTGTGGAGATTAAAGACGGCGCATCGGCCGACTGGTATCTCTTCCGGCTGAAGAGCGACAACGGCGACGAGTGGTTCATCCAGAATGCGACGGCCTGGAATGCCGCTTTAAATCGGCACGGACTAGTGGACCCGCTCGATCGCGAGCGCTTCGAGGCGGCCCTCCTCCGCATCCTCAAATGACGACCCTTGAGGATGCCATCGGATGGTATCAGGCGACCTCCGACAGCCTCCGGCTTGTCGAACGGTTGGCCGAGAGGTATTGGAGTGACCTCCCATGGGACGGCGGACTCGGGCGCGATAACCGATTCCGATCAGCGGATGGGGCCGACGTGCAATCGCAAGCCCGGACTGGCCAACAACCCCTTGATGACTTAGCGGTCCTAGTTCTGTTCTCTGTATTCGAGTCAATCGTGCGGGAAGTCGTTCGCGATCAAGTCGAGAGCGAAGTCGGCCCTTTGCAACACCCAGCTCTGCGGAAAGCTGCCAGGGATACACTCGACGCAATCAACGACGGCAGTTTCTTCCAGGTTCTTGAGCCTTTCAAGCTCCTGAATGTTGGATTAGTCGAGGAAGTGAATCAGGTGCGGCGTTATCGGAACTGGGTCGCTCATGGGCGGCGGGGTTCGCCTCCGGGCAATCCGCCCTTCATTGTCGATCCCGGCACGGCATATGACCGACTCTCCCGGTTCTTGGGTCTGATTCGGCCTCCGTCACTCCCGGCTGCCCCCCCGCCATGACTCTTCGACCTTCATGGCTACTCGAAGCCGGTGTCTACGGACCGGAGATCGAGCCCCTGGCCGCGGAGGTGCGGCGGCAGGGAATGCGGTGTGAGTTCGTCGGCTACCGAGAGATCGTGAAAGGACCTCCACCCGTCCCGCCCGGTGAATGCGTCATCGTCTACGGCACTTACCCGACCGTGCGGCACGCAATGCTCCACCGCGGGTGGGCACCCGGCGGGTGGTGTTCGCCCGAAAATCTCGACTGCACAGGATACTACCCGCATTTCGCACCATACCTCCTCAACGCCCGGCATGTCATCCTGCCCGGCGCCGAGGCTGTTCGCGAACGAACCCGCTTGTTCGTCGAGTATGGGCGGGACGGGCGGGTATTCGCCCGGCCGACGAGCGTCCACAAACTGTTCGTCGGTCGGCTGATCGAGGGGACAGACTTCGAAGCCGCACTCGCCCCGACCCGGTACGACCCGGAAACGCGAGTCGTGATCGCCGAACCCCGGGAGATCGGTCGCGAGTGGCGGCTCGTGGTCGCGGGGAATGAGGTGATCGCGGGGAGCCAGTATGCGGACGGTGGTACTCGCGTCGTCGCCCCGGCGTGCCCGGACGCGGTGACCGCATTCGCCCGCGGCATGCTCGAAAGTGTGCACTGGCGGCCGGACGATCTGTTCATGCTCGACGTGTGCGAAGCCGACGACGAGTTGCGCCTCGTCGAACTCAACAGTTTCAGTTGCTCGTGGCTCTACGCCTGCGACTTCGCCCGGGTGGTCGAGGTCGCATCCGGAGTGGCGACCCGGTGGTGAGCCAGGGTACACTCCCCACGGGAGGGGAAGCGATGACCGGGCTGTCCGACACCGCCCCGGAGGTCGAGAGGCTGATGTTCGAGGCGTACCGGCGGATGACGCCGGCGCGGAAGTGGAAGCTCGTGACCGATGCGTACACACTCGCCCGCCAGATGCACGCCGCCGGGCACCGGTTGCGTAACCCAGCGGGCTCCGACGAGGACGTCAACCGGGAATGGGTCTTGATGACCGTGGGCCCCGGCCCGTGGATTGACCGCATGGAGTTCGCCGCCATGAGCCCGCCGGCCGAACACGTCCGACCCATCATGTACGTCGTTTCCGTCCTGGACGATCTGAACATTTGCTACGCGATCGGCGGATCGTTCGCCAGTTCTACCCACGGGCAGCCCCGGCATACCCAGGACGCGGACTTCGCGGTCGAACCGTTTCCGGGCAAGGAGCGGTTATTCGCCCTGCGGTTCCCGGCGGACGAGTATTACGCGGACGAACAGATGATCCGGGACGCGGTCGCAAGGCGGGCGAGCTTCAACGTTTTGCACCTCGCCACCGGCTTCAAGATCGACATCTTCGTGCAGAAGGACCGCCCGTACGACCGGGAGCTGCTCGCCCGGCGGATCAAGGCCGCCGTACTGGGGAGTCCGAAGGTGAGTTTAATCTCGTCACGGCGGAGGACACCGTTCTGCTAAAGCTGGAATGGTATCGGATCGGCGGCGAGGTTTCGGACCGCCGGTGGGGTGACGTTCTCGGAGTGATGAAAACCCAGATCGGCCGCCTGGACGATGCATACCTAAACCACTGGGCCGCCGAGCTCGGGGTGGCCGATCTCCTCGGCCGGGCGAGACAGCAGGTGTGAGCCGGTCGGTCAGAACTTCCCGTCCCGCGCCTCGAAGTGGGTCGGTTTATTCAGCAGCCGGCCGCCGCGCGACACCCAGTCCGCCACCCATTCGATCAGCTGGTCCGTCGGCATTCGTAGCGGCCCGAGCGCGGCCATCCCGGCGGCCGCATTGCTCAAGAGGGCCGTACCCGCCTCCGTTCCTGTGAACCTCACCCGCTTGCCCATCCGCTCACCAAACCGCTCGCACACGGCTCGCACGCTCACCACCTCCGGCCCGGTCACGTTGAACACTCGCGGCGGGGTCGAGCAGTTGTCGAACGCCCGGAGCGTCATCGCGTTCGCGTCCCCCTGCCAGATCGTGTTGAAGTACCCCATCGACACGTCCACCAGCTCCCCGGCGAATACCTTCCGCGCAAGATCGACCAGCACGCCGTACCGCAGATCGCAGGCGTAGTTCAGCCTGATGATCGCCACCGGGATGCCGAGCGTCCGCGAGAAGTACTCGAACATTCGTTCGCGGCCGAGGGCACTCATCCCGTACTCGCCGACCGGGTTCGGCGGGTCGGTTTCCGTCGGGCCGCCGTACCCGGGCGGGGTGAAGGGGTACACGTTCCCCGTAGAGAACGCGACGATTCGGCTCTTGTCGTACTTCTTGCACACGACCGCCGGCAGGTAGCAGTTGATCGCCCAGGTGGAACCCTCGTCGCCGGTCGAGCCGAACTTCCGGCCGGGCATGTAAACCACATTTGCGGCGTCGGGCAAGGACCCCACCTCGGTCTCGTTCAACAAGTCGCAGCGAATCGTCTCGATACCGTGGGCGCGGAAGACCTCTTCCCCCCCGGCCGAGAACCTCGAAACGGCAATCACCCGACGGCGGTCCCCGGCCGCGTCGGTGGCCCGTCTCGCCATCCGCGCGAGGCTCGGCCCCATCTTTCCTGCCGCACCCAACAAAATCACGTCGCCGGGAAGCCGGGCCAGTGTCTCGATCACGCCCGGGGTCGGCTCGCTCAACGCCTCTTCGAGATCGGCTTCGGTCCGGATCATGACACCCCTCCGCGGTCGGGTCGATCGTATCCGGCGGCGACCCCTGGCCACATCGCTACTCGGCGGTGACCGGGGGGGCGGGTATTCGCCGTGAGGAGATGGGTGAGGCGAGCGACAAGACCGCCGTCGACCTGAAGGGCAATCCGGTGTCACCGATGACTTCCACCGCGACACTCGACCACGTAGGGGGAATTGCTCCCGCGCCGCGACCGGGCCCGAGCGGGTTCACTTGCTCGCCGTCACCGGTAACCCGCCGATCGGCATGCCGGGTACGCGCGGGTAATCGCACCGCCTACGGTTTCGCCCCGCCCAGGATCCAGTTCTCGACCAGCCTCTTCTCGGCCGCCGTGAGCGGTTCCTTACCCTCGGGGGGCATCGATCCCTCGTCGATGGTCTTCCAGACCAGACTGTCCTTCAAGTCCCCCGGCTTGACCCCGGCCCCGTTGTCCCCACCCTTCATGATCGTGGCGATGGTGCGGAGGTCGAGGTCGCCCTTCGGCTTCCCGGCGGCCCCGTGGCAGTTCAGGCACTTCGACCGGAAGATCGGCATGATCTCCTTGGCGAACGACACCTGCGCGACGGCCGGTTTCTTCGGCTCTGGGCTCTTCGGCTCCGGCGGTTTGGGTTCCGGCTTCTTCGGCTCCGGCGGCTTGGGTTCGGGCGCTACCACCTCCGGCGTCTTCGGAGTCGTGACGGCGGGCGGGTCCTTCTTCGGCCCGGGCTCCGGCGTCAACTTGTCGGCGGGTTTGGGCTCGGGTTTCTCGGCGGCCGGCGTGCTGTCCTTCACCTGTGGCGAGACCTTGGCCACCTCGGTCGCCTTGGACGGCCGTTGATTCCCGGCCCATACCCCGAAACAGAACCCCGTCAGGGCGAGGAAGGTGTATACGGTCCACCCGACCCACCGCCCGGACGTGGCGGGGAGATCAGGCTCAAGTTGTCCCGGAAAGGCGGACGGTGCTCGGCGGGGTGTCGGGGGCATGGTTCGACCCGTGCAGTGGTGGCGGGAGGGCGTGCCGGCGGACGCAACGGGGTGGTAGCAGCTGCGCGACCGCCCCGTTAACAGAGATTAAGATTAGCACCCCGATTCGCGTTTGTAATGTCGATTCGTTCCACGTCCGATACGAGACCCGTTTATCGCTTGCGGGAGAGGCGTCCTCAGGGTAGCTTTGTGGTTGTTGAGCCCACCTGCCCGCCTGCTTTCCTCCCGCCTCATCGGCCCGTCCATGAAATCAGCCCACAACCCAACCCCGCGGGGGCTTATTCCGGTTACCGTCGTGCTCGCGGTCGTCAGCTTGTTCCCGTCGCTCGCCCCGGCGGGGCCGGTTTGCGTGCCCTCGAAAGTGGAATTGCGGGACGCCTTCGACGGGCGACAATTGCTCGTCGCCGATGCCGGCCGGGATCTGACCCGTGAGGCGAAGTATTCGGCCATGAACCCGGCGGTGGCGAAGGTCGACGAGAAGGGGTACGTCACCCCGACCGGCGACGGCAGCACGACCGTTCGCGTGGACTGCGGTGGGAGTCGGCTCGACGTGCCCGTAACCGTCTCCGGGTTCGGGGCCGGGCGGCCGGTCGACTTCCGCACCGAGATCGAACCGCTGCTGAGCAAGCTCGGCTGCAACGCCGGCGGGTGTCACGGGAAGGCGTCCGGCCAGAACGGGTTCAAACTCTCGCTGTTCGGGTTCGACACCGCGTTCGACCACGCCGCGATCACCCGCGAGGCCCGCGGCCGGCGGGTCTTTCCCGCCAACCCCGCCGAGTCACTCTTCCTGACGAAGGCGACCGGACGGGTCCCGCATGGCGGTGGGAAACGGCTCAACCAGGACGGCCCGGAATACCAGGTGGTCCGCCGCTGGATCGCGTCCGGCACGCCGGCCTCGGCCCCGGACGCCCCGCGGGTCGTCAAGCTCCGCGTCTTGCCCGGGGACGGAGTACTCCAACCCGGCCAGAGCCAGCAGCTCGCCGTGATCGCGGAATACTCCGACAGCTCGTCGCGGGACGTGACCCGACAGTGCGAGTTCCAGAGTAACCTCGACGTGGTCGCGGTGGTCGAGCCGGACGGGTTGGTGAAGGCACGCCAGTTGAGCGGGGAAGCCGCCGTCATGGCCCGGCACATGGGCTACGTCGCGGTGTTCCGCGCGATGGTCCCGCACGGCCCGCCGGTGACCGACATCCCCGCCTTCAAGCCGAACAACTACGTCGACGAGCTGGCTCTGGCGAAGTGGAAGAAGCTCGGATTGCGGCCGTCGCCGGTCTGCGACGACACCACGTTCGTCCGCCGCGTCACGATCGACCTGTGCGGCCGGCTCCCCACCCCGGCGGAAACCAGGACGTTTCTCGATGATCTCTCGGCGGACAAACGGGCGAAGCTGGTCGACAAGCTGCTCGACTCGCCAGACTACCCGGCCTACTTCGCGATGAAGTGGGGCGGCATCTTGCGGAACTCGAACCTCGCCGGAGCATCCCAGGCGGCCGTCGCGTTCCACCACTGGCTCAAGGACATGATCGCCCGTAACCGCCCGTACGACGAGTTCGTGCGGGGGGTCGTGGCGGCGGCCGGCGAGTGGCAGGACGCCCCGGCGGTGAACTGGCTCTGGCAGAACCGCGACGACCAGCTGCACCAGGTGACCGCCGACGTGGCCCAGGTGTTCCTCGGCGTGAGGTTGCAGTGTGCCAAGTGCCACCACCACCCCTACGAACGCTGGGGTCAGGCGGACTATTACGGGCTGGCGGGGTTCTTCACCCGGCTCGGGCGGAAGAGCTTCGGCGAGCCCCCGCCGTACTACGCCTCGGCCTCCCCGACGACCGGCGAACGCGACCCGCTGACCGAGAAGACCCCGGAGCCCAAGTACCTCGACGGCCCGATCGGGAAGTTCAGCCCGGACGAGGACCCGCGCCACGCCCTGGTCGACTGGATGGCGAAGCCCGAGAACCCGTTCTTCGCCCGGGCACTTGTGAACCGGATGTGGGGCCACTTCCTGGGCCGCGGGCTCTACCACGAGGTCGACGACCTCCGGGACACGAACCCGCCGAGCAATCCGGACCTGCTCGACGCCCTGGCGAAGGACTTCGTGGGGCACAGGTTCGACGTCAAGCATGTGATCCGGACGATCCTGAACAGCCGGGTGTATCAGCTGAGCGCGGACCCGACCGATGACAACAAGAACGACCGGCAGAACTTTGCCCGGTACTACGCCCGCCGGCTGCCGGCGGAGGTGTTTCTCGACGCGGTGAACGCGAGCTGTGGGACCAAGGGCGGGTTCAGCGGGGTGAGCGTGAACGCCCGGGCGATCGACCTGCCCCACGAGGGATTCGGGTCGTACTTCCTCGACACCTTCGACCGGCCGAAGCGGGTGACTGTGTGCGAGTGCGAGCGCTCGACCGGCGCGACACTCGGCCAGGTGTTGTTGCTCGCGAACTCCGACGAGATCGAGAACAAGATCGGCGAGGGGAACGGCCGGGTGGCGAAGCTGATGAAGGACAAGAAACCGGCGAAGGAGATCGTGGCGGAGCTGTACCTGACGGCTTACTCACGGCCGCCGACGAGCGTCGAGCTGAACCGCACACTGGATTACATCGCCACGGCGGCCGACAAACACAAGGCCGTCGAAGACGTGCTGTGGGCGATCCTCAACAGCAAAGAGTTCATGTTTAACCATTAAGAACCTAACCCCCTTCCCTGGAAAGGAAGGGGGAGGAAACCCCGATCCGCCCGTCCTGCCCCCCTCCCTTCTTAGGGGAGGGGCTTGGGGGAGGGGTTTCAGGAGCCAACCATGCTCGAGTTCATCGGGAACGGGTCTCGCACTTGCGACGGAATGACCCGCCGCGGCTTCCTGCAGGTCGGGGCGCTCGCCGTGGGTGGGCTGACACTCCCCGGCCTCCTGCGGTTGCAAGCCGCTCAGCCGGCCGCCGCCAGCCGCAAGTCGGTGATTCTGGTCTGGCAGGCCGGGGGGCCGAGTCACATCGACATGTACGACCTCAAGCCGAACGCCCCGGCCGAGGTCCGGGGCGAGTTCAAGCCGATCGCGACGAGCGTGCCGGGCATCCAGATCGGCGAGCACCTGCCTCTTCAGGCGAAGGTGTTCGACAAGATCTCGGTCGTCCGGTCCGCGTTCCACACGAACGCCGGGCACGGCATGGGCGCGCAGTGGATGCAGACCGGCTACCAGGCGACGATCGAGGTGAACGACAACATCTTCCCGTCCACCGGCTCGGTGGTGGCCAAAATGAAGGGGCCGAACGACCCCGGCCTGCCGGCGTACGTGAACCTGCCGCGGCAGGTGAGCTTCGGCAAGGCGGCGTACCTCGGGGCGTCGTTCAACCCGTTCTCGCCGGATAACAACCCGAACGACCCGACCTTCCAGGTACGGAACCTCCGACTGCCCGGCCGGGTGGACGCCTCCCGTCTCGACCGCCGCCGCCAGCTGTTGCAAGACCTCGACACGATCCGCCGGGACATCGACACCAAGGGCGATCTCGAAGGGCTGGACACCTTCTACCGCGACGCGATGGAGATGGTCACGAACACGAAGGCGCAGCTCGCGTTCGACGTGAACAAGGAACCGGTGAAGCTCCGCGACCGGTACGGCCGCAACGACCTCGGCCAGAGCTGCCTGCTGGCCCGGCGGCTGGTGGAGGCGGGGGTGACGTTCGTGACCGTGCAGGCCGGTGGCGGGTGGGACACGCACGGGGATAACTTCAAACAGCTGAAGACGAAGCTCCTGCCGCAGTTCGACGCGGCGGTGGCTACGCTGGTGGACGACCTCCACGACCGCGGGCTCCAAAACGACGTCCTGGTGATGGCGATGGGCGAGTTCGGCCGGACCCCGCGGATCAACAAGGACGCGGGCCGCGACCACTGGCCCGGCGCGATGAGTGTGCTGTACGCGGGCGGCGGACTGAAGATGGGTCAGGCGGTCGGGACGACGAATGCCCTGGCCGAATACCCGACGAGCAAGCCGTACACCCCGGGGTGCGTTCTGAGTACGATGTACCACGCCCTCGGGATCGACCACAAGCACGTCTTCCACGACGACGCCCAGCGACCGCTGCCGATCCTGAGCGAGGGCGAGCCGATCAAAGAGCTGGTGGGCTGACCCGCCGGCGGGGCGAGCCGATGAACCATGCGTTTCCGCAGGAGGCGATCGACTTCCTGCGCGCCTGTCGGCACGACCCCGGGGCGGTCGCGTGTTACGAGTTTCGGTCGGGTAATCTGAACTGGGTCGACGAGCACTATCTGGCTTTCAAGGCGTTGTGCCGGTCGTTGGGGTGTACCGAATACTTCGCGCTGTTTGCCTACCGGACGTCGCTGATTCTCGGGCGGCCGCGGGAGGGTCTGCGGTCCGCCTGGGACGAGGTCCGGGAGCGGTGTCCGGAGTGGATCGGGTTCCGGCCGGAGCGCGTTTCACCGAATGCCGAATTGCAGGGGTATCTCTACCGAACGCAGGACGAGTTTTAGCAATCTGTCGCGGCTCCGTCGTAGGGTGGGTCGAGTCTTCGAGGCCCACCGATTTCATGCATGGTGGGCCTCGAAGACTCGACCCACCCTACGGTACGACCGCATGCGTTCCCTCTCCCTCCTCGCCGTTCTGCTCCTCGCCACCGCCGCCCGGGCTGACCTGCCGTCGCCGCGGTTCGACCGGATCACACCGCTCGGGGCCGCGGCCGGGTCGGCCGTCGAGGTCGAGGTGGCCGGGGCCGACATTGAGGAGGCCAACACCCTCCTGTTCGACCACCCGGGCATCAAGGGCGAGCACCTCAAGGACCGCAAGTTCAAGGTGACCGTCGCCGCCGACGTCCCGCCCGGCACCTACGACGCCAGGCTCGTCGGGAAGTACGGGGTCTCCAGCCCCCGGCTATTCGCCGTCTCCCGCGGGCTCGCCGAGACCGCCGAGAAGGAGCCGAACGACGAGCCCGCCACCGCCCAACTCGTCCCCGTGAACTGCGTCGTCAACGGCACCTCCGACCAGGGTCGTGAAGACGTGTTCCGGTTCCCGGCGCGGAAGGGCCAGCGGGTCGTGGTCGAGTGTTTCGCCCAGCGGCTCGACTCACAGCTCGACGCCACCCTCGTTCTCGCCGACGCCGACGGCCGCCAGCTCGCTTCCAACGGCGACTACGCCGGCCGCGACCCACTGGTCGAGTTCGTCGCCCCGCGGGACGGAGACTACTTCGTCACCGTAAACGACCTGTCGTTCCGCGGAGGGCACCCGTACCGGCTCGTGATTTCCGATCAGCTGTATGTCGAGAACCTCTTCCCGAGGGCCGTGCAGGTCGGCAAGCCGACGAGCCTCACGGTCTACGGCCGGAATCTCGGGCCGGGGGCGAAGCCGTCCCCGCTGTCGATCAACGACCTGCCGCTCGACACGCTCACGGAGGCGGTGACCCCGCCGGCCGACGTCTTTCCGCGAGGTCTGTTCCGGTTCACCGACCACCCGACCGGGCACAGTGTCCTGCCGACCGCGGCCACGTGCACGCTCACCGGCTTCCAGCACCGGGGAGTCCCGCTCCTGGTCGTCGACACGCCGGTTACACTCGAACAGGAGCCGAACGACGACCCTCTGAAGCCGCAGCTGCTCACCCTCCCCGCGGTGGTGAGCGGGCGGTTCGACCGGGAGCGCGACGCCGACTGGTACGCGATCGAGCCGCCCGCGGACGGGTCGTATTCGTTCGAGGTGTACTGCGAGCGGATCGCCGGCCGGGCCGACCCGTACCTCGTCGTCCTCGACGAGAAGGACAACCGCGTCGCGGAGCTGGACGACTTCGGCATCCGGACGAACGCCTTCGACGGCCACATGCGCGACCCGTCCGGCTCGGTGAACCTCACCGCGAAGAAGAAATACCGCGTGCTCGTCCAGGACCGGTACCGCCGCGGCGGCGCCCGGTATCAGTACGTGCTCGCGATCCGCAAGCCGGTGCCGGATTTCTACCCGGCCGTCATCCACCACCAGAACCCCGGCCCGGCCGGGCTGACGGCTCGCCGCGGTGGGGCGACGTACCTCGACGTCGTGATCCACAACAAGGAGGGATTCAACGGCCCGGTGACGATCACGGCCGAAGGACTCCCGAAGGGGCTTCATGCCACCCCGACGACGATCAACAACGACACCCGCGGGGTGTTCGTGCTGTGGGCCGACGCAGAGGCCCCGGACTGGGTCGGGCCGGTGAAGCTGGTCGCGACCGGTAAACGCGGCGACGAGGTGCTCACCCGCGAGGTCCGGCCGCATACCCGTGTCTGGAGCGAAGCCAACGTGGCCTCCAGCCGGCCGACGCGCGAACTCGTCGTCGCGATCCGGGAGAGTGCCCCCTTCGCCGTCACCCCGGCGGTCGAGCGGATCGAGGTCGAGGCCGGTAAGAAGGTCGACGTGAAGGTAAAGTGCGGGCGTCTCTGGCCCGACTTCAAGGCGGCCGTGAACCTGACGCCGCTCTCGTTCCCCGGGCCGATCAAGATGGGTACGGTGAATGTGGCGGAAGGAAAAGACGAGGCAACAGTCGCGTTCGAGGTGCAAGCCGGCGCCCGGCCCGGCGAGTATACGGTGGTGATGCAGGCTCAGGCCCAGGTGCCATTCGGCAAGGACGCAAAGGCGGCGAAGGCGAATACGCTCACCACGCTCCCGTCCCGTCCAGTGACGGTCGTTGTGCTACCGGCGAAGAAGTGAACCCGGAGGCCATAGTCATGCGTCGGATCGCGTGGGTTTCCCTGATCGCGAGCCTGTTCGTCTCTCCCGCACTCGCCGCCGAGCCGAAGCCGCTGTTCGACGGCAAGACGTTCGACGGCTGGGAGGGCGATACCGAGAAGACCTGGAAGATCGAGGACGGGGCGATTGTCGGCGGGTCGTTCGACGAGACCGTCCCCCGCAACGAGTTCCTGTGTACGAAGAAGACCTACGGCGACTTCGAGCTGAAGGCGAAGTTCAAGCTCGTCGGCGACAAGGCCAAGGCGAACGCCGGCATCCAGTTCCGCACCAAGCGCATCCCGAACCACCACGAGGTCAGCGGCTACCAGGCCGACGTCGGGCAGAACTACTGGGGAGCTCTCTACGACGAATCGCGGCGGAACAAGATCCTCGCCCAGCCCGACGCCAAGCTGCTCCCCGAGATCGTGAAGTATGGTGACTGGAATGAGTACACGATCCGCTGCGAAGGCCCGCGCATCCGCCTCTGGCTGAACGGCAAACTGACCGTCGAATACACCGAAGCGGACGAGAAGATCGACCGGACCGGCATCATCGGCCTGCAAATCCACGGCGGGGCCAAGGCCAAGGCGTATTACAAGGACATCCGGATCGAGGAGATCGGGAAGTAGCAAGGTACGCACCTGCGAATGCGCCCCGGCGACACCACCCCCTGCACCGGGCGAATGCCGGGGTAGAGTAGGACACTTCTTCGAGTTATAGTGGAGGTGAATTCGGTAACCGGAGGGCGCTTATGGTGGATAAGGAAGAGGCCCGAAGAAAACTTGCGTCGGCCCATTATACCTTTGAGCCTGGCATTACACAGATTTTCACGATCTGTGCGGAGCCAGAGTACGAGGCGCGCCGGGGAGAACCGATCAAGCTTTTGGAAGTGAACCAGTACACCGTCCCGTCCGGAATCATGCCCCTGGGATTCGACCCGGCCCCAGCGAGCGGTGTCCCGTTCCCGTCCGTAATCGTGGAGGTCACACCTGAGGAGATGGGGAAGATCCAGCGGCAGGAACTGAGCCTTCCCAACGGGTGGACGTTGGGGCCGTTGCTGCCCCGCCCGGACGCTGCCGAAGCGGCGGGGGAATGATGCCCACTTCGGACGAATGGGCCCGGGCGTTTGCGAAACAAGCTCGGGCCGATTTCGACGCCTGGAACCTTTTGCAGTCCCCCCTGGACATCCCCGAAGGCGCATCCCCACTCTTTCGCTGCCAAAAGCTACACTTCTTGCAGATGGCGTTCGAGAAACTGGCGAAGGCTCACTTGCTCAAAGCGGGCTCCAAGATCAGCGACTTGAGACAAAGTCACGCCTACGTGGCGAAACACATCCCGGTGATCGTCCGACAGCAGATGATTCTGAGCGGTGAGAAAGAACGGGTGGCGAATGCCCTTCGCGACCACTGTAAGCGCATCGCTCGCGAGGTCGAGCTGCTTTCCCCTTCGGTCGCTGACGGCGGTAAGCGCGAGGATAACTGCGAGTATCCGTGGGCAGACGGAGAAGGTCTTTATATCCCCGTCGAGTGGGCGTTCCCCAATTTGAACCTGCTCACCGAACCGGCCGCACGGAATATCTTGAAACGCATTCGAGACGCCATCGAACGGCTCACGCTGTAGGTCGAAGGGCGGACAGGCACCTTACCAGCACGCCACCTGCCCCGCCTTCACCACCCCGCCCTGCATGACCGCGACAAACCGGGAGCGGTCCTCCAGGACGGAGATGTCCGCGAGCACGTCGCCGTCCACGACCAGCACGTCCGCCAGCTTCCCGGGTTCGAGCGTGCCGAACTCGTCCGCCCGGCCCATGATCTCGGCCCCCGTCCGGGTGGCACAGCGGACGACCTCCCGCGGCGAGAAGCCGACGTACTTCACGAAGAACGTCAGTTCCCGGGCGTAATCGCCGTGCGGGTTCCACGCGAACCCGTAATCGCCGCCCATCCCCAGCCGGCCGCCCGCCTTGAGGATCATTCGCGCGCTCTCGGCCCCGGCTTCGAGGGTCTCCTTGTGCCCCTCAATCACCGTCTTCGGCATCCGGAACTCCGGCCCCCGCGCGACGCTCGCGTACTCGAAGTACAGCGCCGGCACACACGGCACATCGCGCTGCAGCAGCAGGTCGAGGGCCTCGGCGTCCATGAACGTCCCGTGCTCGATCGCGTCGTACCCGGCCCGCAGGGCGTTCTTGATCCCGGCCGTCGCCCGGCAGTGCCCCGTCACCTTCAGCCGGTGGTTGTGGGCGGTCGCGACGACCGCCGCCATCTCCTCGGCCGTCATGCAGAGCGTGTGATGGTCGTTCGTGTCCGGCGCGGCGGCGTCGCCGGTCGGGTACGTCTTCACCCACTCGACCCCGTCCTTCACCAGCTTGCGGACCGCCGCCCGGGCCTCGTCCGGGCCGTTCACCAGCAGAACCAGCCCGTCCATCCCGATCTTGCGGAAGTCCGGGTTCCAGTCCATCAACCCGCCGACCCCGCAGATTTCGCGGCCGCTCGCCGTCAGCCGGGGGCCGGGGCAGATGTCGGTTTCGATCGCCTTCTTGAGCCACACGTCGATGTTGAACAGGCTCCCGCCGCTCCGCGCCGCGGTGTACCCACACTCGAGGGCCAGCTTCGCGTTGGCCGCGGCGAGCAGGGTGACGTACTCGACCGGGTACTTGATGTCGAGGTCTTCGAGGGCGGCGACGTTGAAGTACGTCGGGTGGAAGTGGGCCTCCACCAGCCCGGGCATGATCGTCCCGCCGCGGGCGTCGATCCGGGCGGCGGCCGGCTCGACCGCCGGAGCCCCCCGGACCGGACCGGCATAAGCGATCCGCCCGTCGCGGACCACGACCGCCGCGTCCGGCACGGCCGGCCCGCCGTTCCCGTCGAGCACCTGGCCGTTGGAGATGACCGTCACGCCGGTAGCGAGTTTCATGGGAGAGGTTCCGGGCATTTGTAGGGCCGGCTGTGCCGGCCGTGATTGCTCGGGAAAACGGGTCCGGCCGGCACAGTCAAAGGCCCCGGCCGGCACAGCCGGCCCTACAGCGATCCGAGAAACCCGTGCAGGAGTCGCAATGCGGCAGGTGCGTCCTGCCAGTGGATCAGATGGCCGACTCCCGGTAAGTCCACCCGCACGCGATCGGCCAGCGCGGCCGTCAGCGGGTCGGCGTCCGCCGGGGGGAGCATTCCGCCGCGGTCCGGGTCGGCGACCACGAGCAGCGCGGGGCAGCGGACCTTCCGCGCCGCGGCGAGCGGGTCGAATCCGTCGAGCCACCGCTTCTCGAGCGGCGGAGCGAGGACGCCCGGGTCGAGGTCGTGGAGGCACCGGGCCATGAACCGCAGGGCCGCCGCGTCGCGCTGGTCGCCGAGCCGGACGGTTTCACCCGGGTGCGAACCCGGCAGCCGCAGCTCGGCCAGTTTCCGGGCCACCTCGGGGACCGGGTGATTCCCGGCGAGGTGTCGCATCCCGGCCCACATCGCCGCGTAGGGCGTTGCGTCGATCCCGGAGAGGAAGCCTTGCCCGGGCGGGTCGAGCAGGACGATCGCCCGGACGGACGGCGGGGCCGACGCCGCGACCCCGAGCGCGACCAGCGCGCCGAGCGAGTGCCCGACGATCACCGCCGGGTCCGGCACGTCGCGGACGAGCTCGCCCGCGTCGGCGATGTACTCGGACACGAAGTAACAGCCCGGCGCGTGCGAGGATCGCCCGTGCCCGCGGTGGTCGCAGACCCGGAGCGTCCACTGGGCGGACAGACTTCCGAGGAGCGGAGCGAAGTCCTGCCACCGTCGGCCGACGCCGTGAAACAGCCATAGCGGCGGGCCGTTCTTCGGCCCCTCGGCCACGTTCAGCCGGAGTCTGCCGGCCGGAATGCTGCGCTCGGTGAACATGCCTTCGCCTCGGTCCCCGAGATCACACCAGCTTCCAGCCCGCGCGGTACTCGCGGTGGATGAACGCGTCGGCCTCGGGGCAGTTCGTGGCCTTCATGGCGGCCGCGTCCCACTCCAGCTTCTTGCCCGCCCGGAATGCCACGTTGCCGAGGTGGTTCGACTCGGTCAGCCAGCCGGCGTACTCGAAGTTGCACGTCGTCGGCGAGCCGGTCTTGCACGCCTCGATCCACTCGGCGTAGTGACCGGCCGACTTCGGGATGAACGGGTCGGGCCGCTTGAAGTCTTCGTACTGCTTCTCGGGCAAGAGGAGGTGCTTGCCGTAGTCGGCGAGGAGCATCCCCTTGTCGCCGACGAACAGCACGCCGTTCCCCCACCCGGGGATCTTCTTCTCGGTCAGCGCGGCCGGCTTGTTCGCCCCCTGGTACCACGTCATCCTGACCGGCGGCATGTCGCCGCGGGCGGGGAATTCGTAGGCCGCCTGCATGGACGCGGGGGCGATCTCCGGGTGCGGGGCGGGGCCGCTCGCCTCGACCGAGACCGGGGCCCGGAGCTTCAGCGCCCAGAACGGCAGGTCGTTCCAGTGGCTCCCGAGGTCGGACATGGTGCCGTTGCCGAACGCCCACCACCGGTACCACTTCGGCCCGGGCACGTAGACCGGGTTGAACGGCCGGTGCGGGGCCGGGCCGAGCCACAGGTCCCAGTCCAGCCCGGCGGGCGGGACGGCCGCCTCGTTCGGCCGGTCGGCGACGGACACGATGTCGCCGTTCTTCTTCGCGTCCTGCGGCGACTGCAAGCCCCACGCCCGCGACACCCAGACGTGGACCTCCCGGACCGGCCCGATCGCCCCGGTCTGCACCAGTTCGACCACCCGGCGGTAGTTGTCGGTGGCGTGGATTTGCGTCCCCATCTGGGTGGCGAGCTTCGTCTTCGCCGCGGCCTCGCGGATCACCCGGGCTTCCCAGATGTTGTGCGTCAGCGGCTTCTCGCAGTACACGTGTTTGCCGAGATGGAGGGCGGCAAGGGTCGCGAAGGCGTGGGTGTGCTCGCAGGTGCTGACCACGACCGCGTCGAAGTCCGTCGCGTGGTCGTACAGCTTGCGGAAATCCGTGTACTTCTTGGCCTGGCGGTGGGCGCCCGCGGCTTTCTCGACCGCGTTCGAGTCGACGTCGCAGAGCGCGGTGACGAGCTCGGACGCCACCCCACCGAGGTTCGCGCCCCCCCGCCCGCCCACGCCGATGGCGGCGATCCGAAGCTTCTCGTTCGTCCCCCTGGCGCGGAGGAATGCGGGGGCCGCGAGAGCGGCACCGCCCGCGGCGGCCGACTTGAGGAAGGTGCGGCGGGTCGAGGTGCGGTGGGCCATGACGACTCCGGGCCGGCGGGAAGGAACGAAAGACACACACGGGGAGACTCATCTGATGGGTACCCGATGTCCACCGGGGTTGTCAACAAAGTTCGGGAGAGGATCGAGGTCTGGGTTCGCCTGCCGATTCCGGACGGTTCTCATGTAGGGTGGGCACCGCCCACCAAGACCTGAGGCCAGCGGTGGGCGGTGCCCACCCTACAAAGCTCACATCCCGGCTCCGCAATCCGGAGGCGAACCCCGAAGTCTCCCAGAGTGATCCGCTCGCTCCGCGAGGGCATGTTTCCTTCACGCATGTTCATCAGAATGCGACATCCTGCTGCGGATTGAAGAAACGACCACCAGCGGGGCGAACGGACCACATTTGACCGCCCGGCCGCAAGGAGTTCCTGAACCGGGCGAATCACCCTACACTGTGCGTAGCCCGGATAATCGCGCTGGCGGGGAGGCCGGCGGTCGCACATGGAAACTGCGTTCCTGATCTTCTTGATCGTCTTCCTGGCGGGCGCGGCCGGCTTGGCGGTCGCGTACTGGCGCTACCGCACAACACCCGCGCGTGTCTGGAAAGCCCGGGTGTTCGTCCACATCAGGGCCCTTCAGCTCCGACAGCAGGCGATCCGGGACAAGGTCGTTCGGGTCGGTACCGCGCTCGCCAGGCTCGCGGACGAGGCGTTCACCCGCCACCTGCGCACGATCCCCGTCGAACGATTGGAAGAATGCCCCGGGATTGGCACGGTCACGGTCTCCCGGCTACGGGCCGCCGGCTACCGATGTCTCGCAGACGTCGTGATTATCCGGTTCGAGAATGTCCCCGAGATTCGCCAGCCGCAGGCTAACGCCCTCCTCGCTGGGGTCAAAACGCTGCTCAAAGACGCCCGCTCGCGATTCGACGCCGGGGCCTGCCCCGAGGCCCAGGAGTTCCGCCGGCAGGTCGATTCGATGCGGGCGACCGACCTGGAAGAGGCGGACCGGCAGGCCCGAGAGCTGGTCGCCGTTGAGTCGGCACTTCACGAGGCGTTCGACGCGTACCCGTTCGCCCGGGAGGTAACATTCCTGAGGTTCTTGCTCCGTCAGGATGTCGGTCAGTTGCTCGCCGGGGTGATGAGTCGCCCGCTGCCGGAACCGCGGGCGGTTACGCTGCCGGTTCCCCCGCCGCCGGCCGCCCCTTTCACCCCGGCCCCGCCGGCCGTCCCGCCGGTCGCCACGGTCATCGCCGCGGAGCCCACCCCGGCCCCGTTCCCGCTTCCCCCGAAGCCGCCGTCTCCGCCCGTCCCGCTACCGCCCGCGGACCTCTTCCGGGCCGCGCTCGACGCCCCGACCAGGGCCCCCACACCGCCCGCCACCGAACACCCCGGGCTCGCCCCGATGCGGGCGGTAATCGGGCTCGGGTTCGTGGTCGCGAAGGTGGACGGGCGGATTGCCCAGTCGGAACGAAAGGCGATCCGGGCGTTCCTCGAACAGCGGTTCGGACACGACCCGGTCCTGGTCCGCAACATCGACCCGCTCATGGAGCGGATCGAAAAGGCGGTTCCCGACGAGGCCGCCGCGATAGCCGCGGTCCGACTGACCGTTCCGGCGGCCGACCTGCCCTCTCTCTACCAGTGTGCGGAGCAGGTCGCCGACGCCTCCGGCGATCGGAACCAGAAAGAGACCGAGATCCTCGCCCGGATCGCGGCCGGGCTGGGGGTGGCCGCCAACCCTCTCCCCACCACCCCCCGCGGGAAACAAACGCCGGCTCCCCCCGCCCCGTCTTCCCCCCCGAGACAGCCGGACGCCGGGCTCACGTTGCCCGCTCCCGATCACCGCACGGTCCTCGACATCGCGTCCGGGGTCCCGCTCGACCCGGACCTGATCCGCCGCCGGTACCAGCTGCTCACCGAAAAGCTCGACCCGGCGAAGGCGGCATCGTTCGGGCCGGAATTCGCCCGGATGGCTGAAGAGAAGCGGAAGCAGGTCCGGGCGGCGGCCGAGGCCCTGATCGCGCCGTTCAACGAACCCCTGGAGAAGGCCGCCCCGCCCCCGCCGACCGACCTCCGCCACAACCCCGACCTCGACGACGTGTTCGGCGCATAGTAGTCGACTCGCTCCGCGAGGCGACGTTTCCGGCCTGGTATGAGGCGAGCGCGAAGAAGAAACGATCGTTCTCGGAGCGAGCGATCTACTTTCACCAACGATGCGTGACCAATGTCCTTATTCGACGATCATCCGCTCACCGACCTCGACCGAAAGACCCACGACGTCCTCGGCGACAAGGTCGTGGTCAAGTCGCTCGCCCAGCAGGCCGCATTCCAGCGGCTGCCGCGGTACGTGTCGGAATACCTGATCGCGAAGTACGTCAAGCCGGAGAGCTGGAAGGACGACCTCGCCAAGATCCAGGCGAAGATCGCCGAACTCCTGCCCGACCTGGAACACCGCGAGCTGTTGAAGGAAAAGCTACTCGGGAAGGGCGAGGTGACGCTGATCGACAGCGTCGAGGCCCGGGTCGACTTGAAGAGCGGCCAGCGGTGGGCGCGTATCCCCGCGCTGGGGGACGCGAAGGTCCGGGTGCCGGCCGCGGTGGTCGAGCTGAACCCGGGGCTATTACTCGGCGGGTTGTGGGGCACCGCGAAGGTGAAGTACGCCCCGGAGGTGAGCGCCGACGCGCCGAACGAGCTGGTCGCGTTCACCCCGTTCCAGGTCGGCCCGCCGGACGTGGCCGAATACCGGGCGGCCCGCGCGAAGTTCACCACCGACGAGTGGGCCGCGGTCGTGCTCCAGAGCGCGGGGTACGCGGCGACCGCCTTCCCGGACCGCCGCACCCGCCTGCTCCTGTTCGCCCGCATGGTCCCGCTCGTCGAGCGGAACGTGAACCTGATCGAGCTCGGCCCGCGGCAGACGGGCAAGACGTTCCTCCTGCGGAACCTGTCGCCCCGGGTGTTCACCGTGTCCGGCGGGAAGACCACCCCGGCGAACCTGTTCGTGAACCTCGCCACCAGGCAGGTCGGCATCCTCGGCACGCGGAAGGTGGTGGTGTTCGACGAGATCGCGAGCACGTCGTTCGGCGAGGAGCAGGAGACGATTTCCACGCTCAAGGACTACATGGAGAGCGGGCAGTTCAGCCGGGGGTCGTTGAACTTCGCGGCCGACGCCGGGCTGGTGTTCGCCGGGAACATCGACGTCGACGGGACCCAGCCGCACCCGCGGTACGCCCATCTCGTCGAGCCGTTGCCGGAGGAACTGATCGACTCCGCGCTGCTCGACCGGATGCACGGGTACATCCCGGGCTGGGAGGTGCCGAAGATCACGCCCGCGTCGGTCGCGACCGGGGCCGGGTTCGTCACCGACTACTTCGGCGAGGTCCTCGTCCGGCTCCGCAACGATAGCTTCGCGGACCGCGTGCAGGCGGTCCCGCTGCACCCCGGGCTCACCCGCCGCGACCAGACCGCCGTCGAACGGATCACCTCCGGGCTCATCAAGCTCATGTACCCGGATGGAAACCTGACCGATGCCGAACTCCTGGAACTGGTCGAATTCGCCTGCGAGTTGAGACAGCGCATCCATCAACAGCTCTGTGCCCTGGCGCCGGGCGAGTTCAAGCCCAGGCTGATCGCCCCGGCCGCGGTCTCCGTCCACCCGGCCGCGGACCTTCAGCCGCGGACCGTCGCGCCGTCGCAGGACCGGCTGAACACGGAAGCCACGGTCGGGGCGGTCACCGGTCTGGCGGTGCTGTCGCGGGACGGGCGGGAAGTGGGCGGAGACGTCATGATCATCCAGGTGTCGGCCCTGAACGGCTCTCCGACGGTCGAGGTCACCGGACTGCACGGCGGGTCGTTGCGGGATTCGGTGCGGGCGGTCTACAACCTCGTGCGGGCGAACTTCCGCGAGTTCGGCATTCCGGAGCAACGGCTGAAGTCGCAGACGGTGGCGGTTCATCTCGTCAAGATCGCCGAGCCGAAGGACGGCCCGTCGGCGGGGCTGGCGTTCGCGGTCGGGATTGTCTCGGCGCTGGCGAACAGGGCGGTGAAGCCGGGCTGGGCGTTCACGGGAGAGGTGGCGTTACACGGCGAGGTCGGACCAGTCGGCGGGCTGACGCACAAGATCGCCGCGGCGGCCCGGGCCGGCCGGAAGCACGTCGTTATTCCCGCTTCCCAGGCGAACACGTTGACCGACCTGCCGCCCGAGGTGAAAGCGGCGATCGAAGTTCACGCGGTGGCGACGGCGCGGGAGGCGATCGCTCTGGGGCTGGCGGACGGGAGCACGCCGGCGTCGTGACCCTGTGGCGGGCTCTTCAACTGGGTCACCTCTTGATGCGGGATTCCGTGGGGGTACCCGTCTCCGCCTTGCCGATCCGCAACCGTGATACCTGGCGGGCAACCCGGCCGGTATGATCCGGATGGGTTATGACGATCAATTCCGTGCGGATCCTCCTCTCCGATCCGACCTCGGGCATGTACCGGGGGGATGGAGGCGGAGGTCGTGGCAGCTCGGGGCTGGCACTCGGTGACGGGGAAGTCGAATGCTCTTGGGATCTGTCAAACCCAGTCACCGACCACCGAGGCGAACCGTTCCAACGGGCTGAGGACTGCCAATCCCTGCCAAAACCTGCCACCGCGGGCTTTGTTGCTAAACCTCCCCCTGTTGCAAACCCCCTTCGGCTGTTGATAAACCCCAAAATGGGCGGGGAGGGGGAGGGTTGGCACGGGAGTTTTACGGCGGGCTCGGCGGGCCTAATCCCACTCGCGCTGAAACCAGCGAACCTCCCGCGGCGACAACCCGATGTCCAGCCGGGCTTTGCACACCATAGCCCGCTTGCACACAATAGCCGGTCGGCTGCACACAATAAGGATTCGGGGTGGGGCGGGTGGGGTCTGGCACGGGAGTTCGCACACCCGGGGTCGGGTCTAGCTGCCTCCAGTCAACGGCGGAAGCGATGTCTGCTGAGTGCGGTGTTTGTGGTTGTCCCTTCACACGGCTACTTCCTCAACTGATAATCGGGCAGCCCAACCAACTCCAGGAACCGCCGCTCCTGCCAAGACCAGATTCCCTTGGACCCGAAATCGCCTTCCCGTTGGCACTCGAAGAACCCTGGCCCGACCCCGAAGTGCCCCTTGAACTCCGACCCATCGTAGAACTCGGCGGTGAGCTGCGGGACCGGAACCCCGGCCCACCCGCTCATCCAGTTCCACCCGTGCCGGTGGCCGTCGATATACTCGACCACCCGCTGAATTTCGGCCGGGTCGTCCATCACCCGGAGCGTGTTGTTGCTGGGGTCGCGGACTTCGATTCGGGTCACCCGGCCGAGAGGCGGGTAGCTCGTGCCCCACGGACCCAGACAGCACCCTGCGAGGGCGAGGGCAGCGATTAGCAAACCAATGAGTAGGCGCCTTCGCTTCCGCAACGTACTGCCCTCCGCCTGTCGGTGGATAATACCCGGGGCGGGGGCGGGGTGCCATCGGCGGGAGAGGGGGTAGGGGGAGTTCAGACTTCGCTAGAAGACCCGCGGAGGTGTGGTGAGACGACAAACTGGGGTAGCTATTGCATCGCAACAGGCATTACTTATAATCAAGAATCCCCTGCTCCTGGGGTCATCGGCCGGGAAGGTAAGCGGCAGGCAACCCCATGATTCATAGTGAACTGATAGGATGCGCGCCCCCGTTCAATCGCCCCACAAGATTCGATACCGAGCCGACCAAAATCCGTCGGCCCCCTGTAAGCACGCCCGGCTGACAAAGCCGGCTGGGGCTGCCAATACCTGCCAAAACCTGCCACCGGGGGCGAAAGGCGATGGCCGGTAACCTGTCAAAACCTGTCACCGGTCGCGAGCACGAGACGTGTTCGTTCTGAGGACTGCCAATCCCTGCCAAAACCTGCCATCCCGGAACCCGGAGGTGCCTACCTCAATCGAGACTTCTGGTAGGGACTGGCACGCCGAGGCGGGTCGGGGTTATGATCTTCATTTCCCGGGCCGAGTCGCAAACGTCCGGGCCCTCCCACCACACACCACCTTCGCGGGGCCTCCCGATGACTGCTGTTCATCGTCTCTGCTGCTTCACCGTCCTCCTTGTCGCGCCGCTCGTATCCCTGCAAACGGCGACCTTCCGCGCCACCCCCGCCGCGGCGGCGGAAGCGAAGCCCCCCGCTGGCTTCACCCCCCTCTTCAACGGAACGGACCTCGCCGGCTGGCACGGCTGGGCGATCCACGCTAAGGGCGGGAGCCCTGACGCCCTCGCCAAACTGAGCCCCGACGAGCAGGCGAAGAAGCTCGACGAATGGACCGCCGACGCGAAGAAGCACTGGTCGGTCGAGAACGGGGAGCTGGTGAACGACGGGCACGGGGCATACCTCGCCACCGACAAGGAATACGGCGACATCGAGCTCTTGATCGAGTACAAGACGGTCGCCAAGGCCGATAGCGGGATCTACCTGCGTAACACACCGCAGGTCCAGATCTGGGACACCACCAAGGAAGGCGGGAAGTGGGACCGCAACGCCGACAAGGGGTCCGGCGGCCTGTTCAACAACGACACGGGCGCGCCCGGCCAGCTCCCCCTCGTCCACGCCGACAAGCCGTTCGGTGAATGGAACACGGTCCGCATCCTCCAGGTCGGCGAGCGAACCACGGTCTACCTGAACGGGAAGCTGGTGGTCGATCACGCCCGGCTCGAAAACTACTGGGGCAAGGTGGCGAAGCAGACGCCGGTTCCCCCGATCCCGAAAGCCGGCCGCATCCTGCTCCAGACCCACGGCGGCGAGATCCGTTGGCGGAACGTGTACGTCCGCGAGATCCCGCCGGCCGAGGCGAACGAGATCCTGCGGAAGATGGACGCGGACGGGTTCGAGTCGGTCTTCAACGGCAAGGACTTCGCCGGCTGGGCCGGCCCCACCGACCAGTACGAGGTGGTCGACGGGGCGGTCGTGTGCAAGCCGAAGAAGGGCGGGAACATCTACACCAAGGAGGAGTACGCCGACTTCGCCGCCCGGGTGGAGTACAAGCTCCCCCCGGCCGGGAACAACGGGCTCGCCATCCGCTACCCCGGCACCGGCCAGCCGTCGACCGCGGCGATGTGCGAGGTGCAGATCCTCGACGACACCGCCCCGGTGTACGCGAAGCTCGACCCGCGACAGTACAACGGCTCCGTCTACGGGATGATCCCGGCCCACCGCGGTTACCTGCGGCCGGTCGGCGAGTGGAACTTCATGGAGGTGACCGTCAAGGGGCCGACGATCCGGGTCGAACTGAACGGCACCCGCATCGTCGACGGCGACGTGAGCAAGGTGACGGAGTTCAAGGACAACGCCGTCCACCCGGGGAAGGACCGGCCGGCCGGCCACTTCGGGTTCGCCGGGCACAGCGACCCGGTCGCGTTCCGGAACATCGAGATCAAGAAGCTGAGCGGCGGGAGGTAGTGTGAGTGGCTTGTGTGAGTGTGAGTGAGATAAAGACTGGTTTTCGATCTCAGTTAAAGCTGAAAGAGTCCGGGCTGAAGGACGACGACCTGACCCGGATCAAGTCGGGTCATGCGGCCAGACTCTTGTAGGGCACACACCGCGTGAGGCGTTTCACCAAGACCCGAGGAGTCTCGATGCCCCGCTGGATCTGCACCGTTCTTCCCGCCGTCCTCCTCGCGTCCGGGTGCGCCGACTCCTCTCCGGCGCCGGCGACGGCGGTCGACACACCGAAGCCGCCGGAGGAGGCGATCGCCAACCGGCCCAAGGTGCCGGGCAAGCTCCGACTCGCCGCCCGCTCGCGGAAAGAGACCGCCCCGGGGAGCAAACAGTTCCAGCCGGCCGAGCGGGTCGTCGAATGGGCCGCCGCCGAAACGGCGGTCATCATCTGCGACATGTGGGACGACATCTACTGTAAGAGTTCCGCCCAGCGGATCGGGGTGATGGTCCCGCGGATGAACGAGGTGATCACCCACGCCCGATCGAACGGGGTGATGATCATCCACGCCCCGAGCGACACCATGACCATGTACGCCGACACCCCCTACCGCAAGCGGATGGCGCGGGCGAAGCCCGCCAAACCACCGGTCGAGATCGCCGGCTGGTGCTACCGTGACCCCGACCGCGAGCCGGAACTGCCGCTCGACACCTCGAAGTGTCCCTGCGACGACCCGGTGGTCGGGGCGATCGTCCGGAAGTATTCCCGCGAGCACCCGGGGCTCGACATCACCGGGTTCGACGGGGTGAGCGACAGCGGGCCGGAGGTTTACAATTTCTGCACGCAGGAAGGGATCAAGAACATCGCGGTGATGGGCGTCCACACGAACATGTGCGTCCTCGGGCGGTCGTTCGCCATCCGCCAGCTGGTGAGGCTCGGGTTCAACGTGGTCCTCGTCCGCGACCTGACCGACGCCATGTACGACCCCCGCCAGCCGCCGTTCGTCAGCCACGCCCGCGGGACGGAGCTCGTCGTCGAGCACATCGAGACGTACTGGTGCCCCTCGATCCTCGGGGCGGACCTGACGAAGGCGGTGCCGTGATGAACCCGGCGGGCGGGCCGAGCCTCCGTCATACAACCGGCACCACCCGCATCCCTTCCGTCGGCCCGTCAGTCGATCTCGGGAATGAAGAGATTCCACCCGCGGCGGCGGGGTGGTAGACTTGAGGGAAGTTGGCCCGCCGGTCCCGTCGCCTCGGAGTTCTCCACCATGTGGTCCCGCCCGGCCGCCGCTGCCGGCCTGCTGTTGGCCCTTGCGGCCTTCTGTCCCGCCCAGCAATCGAAGGTGTTCACGCCGGCGGTCCCGCCCGATAAAGACGCGCTGCAGCGCCTGAACCTCCGGACCGAGTGGACAGTTTACCTCCCGGTCGACGGGCGGCGGGACACGATCGAGCTGGTCCAGACATTCGACGACCAGCTGTTCGTCCAGACGCGGACGGGCCTGCTGATCACCGTCGACGCCCGGACGGGCAAGATCCTGTGGTCCGCCGCCCTCGGGCAGGGTGAGTACGGGAACGTTTACCCGGTCGCGGTCAACTCGCAGTTCGTATTCGTCGCCCACATCACCCGGCTTTTCGCGTTCTACCGGTACAGCGGGGTGGTCGAATTCGCCGCCGACCTGGGGACGCCCCCGACCGCCGGGCTGGCGGCCGACGACACCGGCATTTACGCGACCCTCACGACCCGGCCGGGGGCGGCGGGGGGGGAACGGCTCGTGGCCTATGACCTGCCCCGCCCGATCGCCCTTTTGGACCCCACGCGGGTCGCCGCCTCGAAGCCGACCGACCGGGACAAGGCCATCAACCCGGTGGACGAACTGACCCGCCGCTACCCCGTCGACGGGGCGGTCCGGACGGTGCAGTCGGACGCCCCGGTGGCCGACATCCCTGCCCGGGGGAACCTCCGGGAGATCCCGGTCGGGGGGATGTCGGGGTCCAAAACCCCGTCGCTCGCGGTCACCCAGCGGGTGACCCCGCCGTACACGAAGGACGGGGCCGAGCATACCCCCTCGCTCGTCGTCATCCCGTCCTTGCGCCGGCCCTACCACCTCCGGGACGAGACGGGGGGGGGCCTCCAGCGGACCCCGTCGATCGGGACAATCCCGCCCTCGGTCGCCGCCTCCCTCGCCCTGACCAACCTCCGCCCGCGCGGGGTCGAGCCCCGGATCCGATGGGAGTACGGGCTCACCACAGGGGCCAACTTCCGTCCCACTCTGAGCCCGCAGCGGGTCTGGATCGCGACCGACAACCGCGGGCTCATGGCGCTCTCGAAGGCGGACAAGACGATCGAGGTGGCGGACCAGCTGTCCGACCAGGTCTCGGCCCCGCTCGGCCAGGCCGGGACGACGGGGTACGTGCCGCTCGCCGACGGGAGCCTCATGGCGATCGACCTGGTCACGGGGAACCTGGTCGGCGGGGTGAACGTGATCTGGCGGACGAACGCCGGCGGGCTCATGAACCACCGCCCGCTGGTGACCGAGGACGCGGTCTACGCGGCCGGTGACAACTCCGGGGTCGTGCGGATCGAACGGGCGACCGGCGCGCTGACCTGGCGGACCGACCGGGCGGCCGACCGGGTGGTCGCGGTCAACCTGGATTTCGCCTACATCCAGGACCGGCAGGGCCGGCTTCATGTGTACGACGTCCGCCGGGCGACCAGCCCCACCCCGCCCCGGACGGTCCCGCTCGCCGGGATCGACCTCCCCGCGTTCAACGTCCCGGTCGAGAACACCGTGTCCGACCGTATCTACCTCGCGGCCGGGAACGGGCTGATGGTTTGTCTCCGGGACGCCTCGCCGAAGTACGCCGCCCCGGTCCGCATGGCCCCCGAGGTCATCGTCAACCCGCCCGCCAGGACGGGTGTCGAGGGGGCCAAGGGCCCGACGCCGCCCACGGACGTCACGCCCGCGCCGAAGAAGGACGAAGTTCCGCCGAAGAAGGACGAAGCTCCGCCGAAGAAGGACGTCGCCCCGCCGAAGAAAGACGTCGCCCCGCCGAAGAAGAACGACTGACGTGGAGTGCGGGTCATGGTTGCGACCGGGCAGGCCGAAAGCCTGCCCGGTTCCATTTCCGATCGGTCCCAACGCCGCGCAAGAATCGGATAGCGGCATCCCGGCCGTCAGCCGTATCGTGGCGGCGGAGGTGGACGCATGCCCGACGCCGCGCCGGGGGACGACGGCACCCTGCCGATCGTGGCCGAACTCTGCGACTTCATCCGCGCGAACCCCGACGCGCCACTCACCCTGTCCGCGCTCGGCCGGCGGGCGGGGATGAGCCCGGCCCATCTCCAGCGGGTGTTCAAGCGGGTGGTCGGGGTCAGCCCGCGGCAGTTCGCCGACGCCTGCCGGCTGGACCGGTTGAAGGCGGGACTCAAAGGGGGTGGCACCGTGACGACGGCAATGATCGCGGCCGGGTACGGGTCGAGTAGCCGGCTGTACGAGCGGGCGGCGGGGCAGCTGGGGATGACCCCGAAGGAATACCAGAACGGCGCGCCCGCGGTCGCGATCCGGTTCGTGACCGCGGCGTGCGACCTCGGGCGGGTCGTCCTTGCGGCTTCCGACCGGGGGGTGTGCGCGATCAGCCTGGCCGATTCGGACGACGATCTCACTTCGTTTCTCGCGGCCGAGTTCCCGGCCGCAGAGCTCCGGCGGGACGAGACGGGCCTCCACGAGTGGCTGACGGGCCTGCTCCGCCACCTCGCCGGGGAGAGCCCGCACCTCGACCTCCCGCTCGACGTCCGGGCGACCGCGTTCCAGCGGCGGGTCTGGGAGGAACTGCGCCGCATCCCGTACGGCGAGGTCCGCACGTACAAGCAGGTGGCGGCGGCGATCGGGAAGCCGGCGGCGGTCCGGGCGGTGGCCCGGGCGTGCGCGACCAACCCGGCCGCGGTGGTGATCCCGTGCCACCGGGTGGTCGGGACCGACGGCGGCCTCACCGGCTACCGCTGGGGCCTCTCCCGCAAACAGAACTTGCTCGACCGGGAGAAGAGGGAAAAGCTCGAGGGGTGAACCGAGGAGGGTGTTCCGGCGTCTGGGTGTTGAGCACGGAAGAGTATCGAAGGGATAAAAGGATTCACGAGATCGGATCTGGGCGTACCCGCTCGGGCGAGGGGTGTTGCCGCCTCATCCACGGGCCACCGGCGAGAGCCCGGGGCGCGAGCCTATATATGTACAAATATATAGTTAATGAGTTAACGAGAGTTAACCAGCGCCGGGTTGAGTCGCCCAGGGCATGCGCGGCAGACGGAAAACCAGAAAACCTTAACCAATCTTAACTATTCAACTTGACATTTTTTGCCGGAAGACGTGTGCGGGTCCGTAGTTCGGGAGCGGTTTTGGGACGAGCGAAAACGGATCGCCCGCTCGGGAGCCCGACCGGGTACGACCATCGGATCCCGATCCTGCTTCATCCTGGTATCCCGTCGATACCCTTCTTCCGGAGTCCGTCCGGTGTCCGACCGCGACGACAACCTGCCGCCGAACTTCCTGATCCCGCCCGGGACGCAGGTCGTGCTTCGCTACGACCGCCGTGTTCCCGGGACAGACGTGGTGAAGCCCGCGGGGACGGTCGGCGAGATCGTCGAGGCCCCGGACGACAACGACCGGCCCTACCTCGTCCGGTTCCTCGACGGCGTGTCGTTCCGGCTGAAGTTCGGGGAACTCCTCGCCCGCCGCGAGGACCATACCGTCGAGGCCGCCGCGACCCCCGGGCCGGACGTGTCCGCGTTCGTCGTCTACCGGGTGGTGGTGGGGTCGCGGGCGTTCGGCCTGGCGACCGAGTCGTCCGACGAGGACCGGCGCGGGGTGTACCTGCCGCCGGCCGACTGGCACTGGTCGCTGTCCAAGCCGCCCGAGCAGGTCGAGTTCTTCGCCGACGGGGTGGAGGAGGTGGACTGGGAGATCGAGAAGTTCATCCGACTCGCCCTCCAGGCGAACCCGAACATCCTCGAAACCCTCTGGTCCCCGGTCGTCCTGCTCGCGGACGAGACCGGCGACGAGTTGAGACGGATGCGGACCGCGTTCCTTTCCCGGCACCTGTACAAGACGTACTCCGGGTACGTCCCGAGTTCCGTAGATGGGCGTAGGTGGGCGTGGGCGGATGCTGAGAAATAGGGCATTCTGTGGCGATGGTTGTAGGTGGGCGTCGGCGGGCGTAGGTGGCGTAAGGTGGGGTTATGGTGGGCGCCGGACCCCTTCCGACATCGAATCCTTTCCAGTGTTCGGCCATACTCACCCTTACCTCCGGCACGGTGGGGATCGGCCGGCGGGAAGCACCTCCGAACGTCGGGGGTGTTTTGCTTTGGGGGACCCTTCGTCGCCCCGACGTTTACAGTTCGGTTAGAAGGAGTTTCCGTTAATCGGAAACTTCATCTGACTCGGTTTTGAATGCGGGCCAGAGCCGTATTACCCCGGTTCAAGCGACGCCGAGCGATATCGGGATTCCGATATCGAGGCATGGGGCAGTTGTAACGGAGATCGTTATGACTGGTCGGGCTGCATCAGGCAGATCCTCATGCAGCCCGACATGGGGATTCCCATATCGGGATCGGTCACCCGTGGCGGGATTGCCCGCTTGGGCAGTAGTGCGAGCGTCGAATCGATCGGAATTCCCGTCGATTGAACCGCCGTCGAATCGACCGGGATTCCGGTCGTTTAGGGCACGGTTG
>JAQGHQ010000541.1 GCA_028288765.1 Gemmataceae bacterium
CTGGAGGAGCAGTTCCGGCAGGCCCAGAAGATGGAGGCGGTCGGCCGGCTCGCGGCCGGGGTGGCCCACGACTTCAACAACCTCCTCACCATCATCAACGGGTACAGCGAGATCGTCCTCGACACCCTGCCGGCGGCCGACCCGAACCGGGACCTCCTGGCCGAGATCCGGAATGCCGGGGAGCGGTCCGCCGGGCTGACCCGCCAGTTGCTCGCGTTCAGCCGCCAGACGGTCCTGGAGTCGCGGGTTTTGGACCCGAACGCCCTCGTCCGGGACGCCGAGAAGCTGCTCCGCCGGCTGATCGGGGAGGACGTCGCCCTGACGGCGCACCTGGCCCCGGACGCCGGCCGCATCCTGGCCGACCCGGGGCAGCTGGAGCAGGCCCTGGTGAACCTGTGCGTGAACGCCCGGGACGCCATGCCCGAGGGTGGGGAGTTGACCGTCCGGACGCGGAACGAGGACGTGGGCGGGGACCGGCCGGACGCCCGGCCCGGCCCGTACGTGGTGATCACGGTGACCGACACCGGGCACGGGATGGACGAGGCGACGAAGGCCCGGATCTTCGAGCCGTTCTTCACCACCAAGGGGGTGGGCCAGGGGACCGGGCTCGGGCTGGCCATGGTGTACGGGTTCGTCCGCCAGTCCGGCGGGTTCGTGGCCGTCGAGAGCGAGCCCGGCCGGGGGACGCGGTTCGACGTCTACCTGCCGCGGGCGTCCGCCGCCCCGAAGCCGGGCTCGGGGGTCGTCCCCGGGCCCGTGCCGCGGGGGACGGAAACGATCCTCCTGGTGGAGGACGAGGCGGCCGTCCGGGGGCTGGCCCGGCACGTCCTGGCCGGGTGCGGGTACACCGTCCTGGAGGCCGCCCACGGGCGGGAGGCGGTGCGGGTCGCGGAGGCCCACCGGGGGAAGGTCGACCTGGTGGTGACGGACGTGGTCATGCCCGGGGGGATGGGCGGGCGGCGGGTGGCCGAGGCGGTGGCCGCCGCCCACCCGGAGGCGAAGGTGTTGTACGTCAGCGGGTACACGGACGACGCGGTCGTCCGGCACGGGGTGACGGAGGCCGGGACGGCCTTCCTCCAGAAGCCGTTCACCCCCGCCGTCCTGGCCCGGAAGGTGAGGGAAGTCCTCGACTCCTGACCCCTTCCAATCGGGCGCAACTAATCGCCCACTCAGGGCGCGGGCGGCCATTCACCATCCTGGAGGATCTCGCGGCGGGGGTGGAATCGCTCGGTCTCCCGAGCGATCCCGAACTGCCGGAACGGGCTCCCACTCGGGCGGAAACCCGGCCACCCTAACGCAGCTTGGGGAGGTGCAGAGGCCGCTTCCACCACGGGGCCGGCTTCGCCCCGTGCGGTTCCTCGGCGTGGGCGTCGTGCGCCGCGTGCTCTGGCTCCTCGTGGTGGTGTTTGTCGTGGTGGTGCTTGTCGTCCTGCTTTTCCTCTCCCGGCTTCCCGTCTTCGTCCGGCATGGCCGCCGTCTGGAGGAGGATGCCCAGGATCACGAGACCGACCACGACCCCGTTCAGGGCGGCGATGTGGCTCCCGGCCCAGCCAACGGCGTCCAGGCCGGAGACCGGTTCGATCAGGAGGAGGCCGGCGTGCCCCGCGAGCAGGGTCCCCATCAGGCTCGTGAGGAGCATCGTCCAGATGCGGTAGAGGAGAAGGCCGAGGAGCCCGCCGGAGAGGAAAACGGCCCACAACTCCTGGGCCTGCGGCAGGACCCACTGCACGGCCAGCCACGCCCCGACCCCGCCGGCCACGAACGCCACCAGCTTCGCCAGTTCGAGGGCCATCATCCCGGCCGCGACGGCCAGCAGGATGCCGACGGCCATCACCTGGACCCCGGCCGGCCGGGCGACGTTGAGCCCGATCAGCCCGGCCGCGAGCGTGATCCCGGCGACGACCCAGAACCGGTGCCACCGCCAGCCGAACAGCCAGAGGGCGATCCCGAGTACGCAGACGGTACCGGCCATCGCCCCCGTCATGCCGCGGGCCTCGGCCAGAATGTCCGGGGCGATGAGTTGCATGGGACGGGTCCCGGCGGTGCTCCGCCCGCGCGTGGATCGTCGGGATCACCACGCGCGGGCGCGAGGAGGGGGGTAACTGGACGATACGGAACCGGGCGCCTCCGGGTCAAGCACGATCACGGCCGTCCGGTGCTCTCGTGGGGCGGGCTTTACGCATTGTTCCCGATAGTTTGCACGTTCACTTTGCGCGCCCGCGGACCGTCGAACTCGCAGAAGTAGATGCCCTGCCAGGTTCCCAGGACGAGCTCCCCGTTCTGCACGAGGACCGTCACCGAAGACCCCACGAGGCTGCTCTTGATGTGGGCGTCGCTGTTCCCTTCGCCGTGCCGGAAGCCGGGCACGTCTTTGGGGACGTGCTGATTCAGCCAGGCCAGCAGGTCGTGAACGACGTCCGGGTCTGCGTTCTCCTGGATGGTCATCGCCGCCGTCGTGTGCGGGCAGTATACGATACACGCCCCGTCCCGGAGCCCGGTATCGCGGACCGCCCGCCGGACGTCCGCGGTGATCTCGACGAATTCGGTGCGCCGGCCGGTCCGCACATCGATGGTCCACATGGCCGCCTCCGCCCCGGGTTGTTGCAGCGGGACCCGGACCACCCTATTCTATCCTCAATCATCGCCCCGGTTGTGGGGCCGAGGGGGTCGCTACCGGAGGGAAGTACAATGATCCGCTGGGCGCTCGGGGTCGCGGTGGTGGTGTGCCTGACGGCGCCGCTACCGGCTCAAAACAAGCCCGAGGACTTGGTCGTGAGGGCGATCACCGCGCACGGCGGGGTCGACGCGTTGAAGAAGTTTCCGGCCGGCACGTCGAAGATCGCCGGAAAGGTGATCATGGCGGGGGTCGAGTTCCCGTTTACCGGCGCGCTGGCCTTCGAGATCCCCGGTAAGGCCCGCATGGAGATGGCGCTGGAGCAAGGGGACATGAAGACGACGCTGCTCCAGGTGGTGAACGGCGTGAAGGTCCGCCAGACCGAGAACGGGATGGTGTCTCGGCTGGACGAGGCGGTCCAGGCCGAGTTGCGGGAGTCGGCGGTCATCCAGGAGATGTCGCTCCTGTACCCGCTCCTGGACCCGAAGAAGTTCACCCTCAAAACCGAGCCCGATGCCACGGTGGTCGGCCGGGAGTGCGTGGTCCTGGCGGCCAGGGCACGCGGCCTCAAGGACACCATCCTCTTCTTCGACAAAAAGACCGGTCAGCTGGCCGCAATGCGGCGGAAAGGCCTGAGCCCGGCCCAGAAGACGGTGGACGAGTTCACCATTTTTTCGGACTACAAGACGATTCAGGGATTGGTCGTCCCGATGAAGACGAAAGTGATGCACGACGGGAAGCCGTTCCTGGAGATCACCGTCTCCGAGTACACGCCGCTCGAGAAGATCGACGAGAAACTGTTCACGACCGAGTGAACGAGGGGGGGGACCGTGCCGCCGATCGTGTTCGTGGTGGACCACCGCGAGGCCGGGAAAACACTGGCCTCGGTGCTGAAGAAGCGCTACGGGCTGAGCTGGTCGCAGGCAAAGCGGCTGGTCGAGCGGCGGCACGTCCGGGTCGGCCAGCAGATCGAGGTCGACGTCGCCCGCCGGCTCAAGGTCGGAAAGAAAGTCCAGCTCGACGCCGGGACGATCGAGGTGCGGGAGCCCGCGTCCGCCCGGCGGGCCGACAAACCCGCCCCGAAGCCGCCACCCGCGAAGGCGCCCCGGCCTCGCGTGACGAAGCCCGCGGGTGGGGAGGCCGGTCCGCCGTCCCCGCTCGTCACGGGCGTCGAGGTGGTGTATTCGGACGACACCGTGGTCGTGGCGAACAAGCCGGCCGGGCTCACCACGATGCGCCACCGCGAGGAGGCCGACGAGTTCGGCCCCCGCGGAAAACGGTTCCTCCCGAAAACGCTCGCCGACATCCTCCCCGGGTTGCTCGGCACGCCGGATCGGCGCGTCATCGCCGTCCACCGGATCGACCGGGACACGTCCGGGCTCGTGGTCTTCGCCCGCACCCCGGCCGCCGCCGAATCCTTGACGAAGCAGTTCCGCAAGCACACCGTCGACCGCCGGTACCTGGCCCTCACCCGCGGCACGCCGCACCCGGGCCGCATCGAGTCGGTTTTCGTCACCGATCGCGGCGACGGCCGCCGCGGAAGCACCCGCAAGACCAACCCGCCCGACGGAAAGCGGGCGGTCACGCACGTCAAAGTGGTGGAAGAGCTGGGGGCGTTCGCGGCGGTCGAGAGCCGGCTGGAAACGGGCCGGACCCATCAGGTCCGGATTCATCTGGGGGAAACGGGCACACCGTTGTGCGGCGAAAAGGTCTACGACCGGCCGGTGAACGGCCGCCCGGCCGCGGACGGGAGCGGGGCCGAACGGCCGATGCTGCACGCCGCCCGGCTCGGGTTCACGCACCCCGAAACCGGTCAGCCGGTGGCGTGGGACGTGAAGCCTCCGGCGGACTTCTCGGCGCTGTGGGCGAAGCTGCGAGACCGGGTCTGAGGCATCCGCCCGGGAACGACCGACCTCATTTGTCGCAGCCGGACACAACCTCGGTGCCGCCCCAACGGGGCGACCGAGAATAGCCAGGGGCGGCAGCCCCTGGTGCGGTTCTCGTCACTTCCTCCTCGCCAGGTAAGCCCCGAGTGCCCGGTCGACCGGTTCGTCGGTCCGCAGCAGGTGGTAATCGACCCGCAGGTCGTGGGCCTTGCGGCACAACTCCTCGCGGTACGCCTCGAAGTTCGCCCGGTACTCCGCCCGGAGCCGGCGGGGGTCGACGCGGACCTCGTCGCCGATCCGCTCCATGTCCCGAAACCGCGTCGGGCGGTCGAACGGGAACTCGATCTCCTCCGGGGCGAGGACGTGGAAGAGCAGGACCTCGTGCTTGCGGTGCCGGAGGTGCTGGAGCGACCGGGCGAGGTGGGCGGGGTCGTCGAAACAATCCGAGATGAGGACGACGAGCCCGCGCCGCTTCAGGTGATCGACCGCGAGCCCGTGCCACACCGGGGCGAGGGCGGTTTCGCCCCCGGGCTGCACCGACTCCAGCCCGCGGAGCAGGCCGAGCAGGTGCTTCGAGCTCGCGCGGGGCGGGATGAGTTGACGCACCCGGGTGTCGTGAACCACCAGCCCGACGGCGTCGAGCTGGGCGAGCATCAGGTAGGCGAGTGACGCCGCCACCCGCTGCGCGTACTCGAACTTCGAGACCGCCTGCCGCCCGCGATACCGCATACTCCCGCTGGCGTCCACGACCAGGAACGCCTTCAGGTTCGTCTCTTCCTCGTACTCCTTCACGAAGAACCGGTCGGTCTTCCCGTACGTCCGCCAGTCGACCCGGCGCAGCTCGTCCCCGGGGTAGTACTGTCGGTGTTCGGCGAATTCGACCGAGAACCCCTTGAACGGGCTGCGGTGGATGCCGGACAGGAACCCCTCGACGACCGTCCGCGCGACCAGCGTGAGGCCGCCGTACCGGGCCAGTTCTGAGGGGTCGAAGGGGAGCATCTCCGAAGTTCCAGGTTTCAGGTTCGTAGCTTCGTAGGGGCCGCACTGCGTGCCGGGTTTTTGTGAGCGAAACGGCACGCAGTGCGGCCCCTACGGGACCTGGGTTTGTAGGGGCCGCCCTCCGTGGCGGCCCCCGCCACTCACACCGCCGCGGGTTCGGCTTCCGCCGTGGGCAGCCCTTCTTCGGGGGTCACCGGCGGAAGGATGGGCGAAGGCGGCCGGTGTTGGGATACCGGCTTCAGCCGGCCCGCCAGGAGCAAGGATACGGCCGCCGTCCCGGCCGAGACGAGCCCGACGATCGGGAACCCCTCCAGCTTGTGGTCGGGGGTTTCGTGAATAATCGCCCCCGCAATCGTCGGGGCCAGTCCGGTGGCGAGGTGCTGGACCGCCGTATTCAGGCTCATGAACGCGCCCCGGACGGCCGGGGCACTCGCCCCCAGGATCATCGCTTGTGCGGGGATCATCCGTCCCGCGGCAAACACCATGAACGCACTCAGGGCGAGCGCCGCGACCCACAACGGGACCGGCGGGAGGTTACTCACCACGAGTGCCATCACGAGCGCGGCCCCGGCGAGAAGGCGGTACAGGAGCAACCGGGAGACGCGGTCGGCGAGCCGGCCGATGTAGGTCGTCCCGAGGAGGGTACACAGTCCGGCCGCGAGATAAATCTTCCACAGCTCGTCCTCGCCCCAGCCGTTCGTGGAGCAGAGCACCGGGGCGATGAACGCCGCCACCGTGAACGTGCCTTGGACGAGGAAGAAGGAGAACGCGAACCCCCACAGGTGGTTCGGCTCCCGGGCGACCGCCACGAACTCGGTGATCGGGTGCCGGCGGGGGGCGGACAGGTGCCCGCGGACGGACGGCAGGGAGACCAGCCCGACCACCCACACCACCCCGCTCAGTGCCGCCAGTGCGACGAACGGGGCCCACCGCCCGAACTCGGCGGCCAGCTTCAGCCCGATCGGCAGACCGACGATCGACGCCACCGCGAAGGACGAGATCACCGCCCCGGTCGCCCGGCCTCGTTTCTCGGGGGGGAAGACGTCCCCGATCACCGACATGAGCGCCACCGCCGCCAGCCCGCCGAACACCCCGGCGAGCGTGCGGGAAACGAGGAGCCACTCGTAATTCGGGGCGAGCCCGCAGAACAGGGTGCTGAGCCCGAACCCCGCGTACATCGTCAGCAGCACCGACTTCCGATCGAACCGGTCCATGACGAAGCTGGCGAGCAGGCTGGCGATCCCCGCGGCCCAGGCGTACGCCGCGACAACGGCCCCGAACTGTTCCGGAGAGATGCCCAGTTCCCGCCGGAGGCGGTCGCCGAGGGGCATGATGATCACGAAGTCCACCATGTGGGTGAACTGGATCGCCACGAGGACCAGGAGCAGGGCCCACTCGGCTCTGGTGAGCTGGGCCGAGGCGGTCGCGGGACGTTCACCAGCTGCCGGCATCGATCTCCTCCGAACGGGTGTACGCCGCGGGGTATACCATCGCCCCGCGATCGGTTTACACCTCAGATCGAGTTAAGTAGGAGAGGTGAAGGTGCGGTCAGGTTCATGGCATCGTCGTGGGGACAAGTTTCCAACTTACCCAGCTGGGAGAGATTCTTCTCTCGTGGCACAGGTCTCCAGACCTGTGCCACGACAAGAAGATGGGCAAGGTTGGAAACCTGCCCCCACAGCTACACTTTCCGTGCCTTTGTCGAGCCGTTCTCTCCCGGCACCGGGACGGCGTCGAGCAGCTTGCCGATGATCGCATCCGGCGTGATACCTTCGGCATCGGCGTGAAAGGTCGTCATCACGCGGTGGCGGAGCACCGGTAACACCACCGCCTTGATGTCGTCCGTCGTGACGTGGACCCGCCCGTGCATGACCGCCCGGGCCTTGGCCCCGAGGATGAGGTACTGGCTCGCCCGCGGCCCGGCGCCCCACGCGACGAGCTCCGGGACGAACTTCGGGACGTTCGGCTCCTTCGGCCGCGTCGCCCGGACGAGGTCGGCCGCGTAGGCGAAGATGTGATCGCCGACCACCACCTGCCGGACGACCTCCTGAAACCGGGAAATCTGCTTTCCATCCAGAACCGGCGTGAGCTCGACTTTCTGGATGCCGGTGGTCGCCTTCATGATCTGGATCTCTTCAGCTCGCGACGGGTACTCCACCCGCACGTTGAACATGAATCGATCTTGCTGGGCCTCGGGAAGGGGGTAGGTCCCTTCCTGTTCGATCGGGTTCTGCGTCGCGAGTACGAAGAACGGCTCGGGCAATCGGTAGGTCTGCCCGCCGGCCGTAACATGCCCTTCCTGCATCGCTTCGAGCAACGCCGCCTGCGTCTTCGGCGGCGTTCGGTTGATCTCGTCGGCGAGGACGATATTGGCAAATAGCGGGCCGGGAAGGAACACGAACCTCCGCCGGCCGGTCTCGGCATCATCCTGGAGGATGTCCGTCCCGGTGATATCAGCTGGCATCAGGTCCGGGGTGAACTGGACCCGTTTGTAGGACAGATGGAGGACCCGGGCAACGGTGCTCACGAGGAGGGTCTTGGCGAGCCCGGGGACCCCGACGAGGAGGCAGTGCCCGCGGCTGAACAACGCTATAAGCAGTTGTTCGATAACGGCTTTCTGTCCGATCACCGCCTTGCCGATCTGATCCGTGAGCCGCTCGTGGGCGGCGGCGAGTTCACGGACCGCCTGGGCGTCGGCGTGGCCCGGGGACGAGCTGGGGGGCATTGGGAATCCCACGAGCGAAGCCCACCTGAGGGTTTGGGTGGGCTTCGCTGGCAATTCTAGCCATGGGAGTCGGGGGAACCCCTACTTTTTTGTGCCGGTTGGGGAACTCTTGTCCGGACCGCGCGTCAGAGATGGTGAACGGCTCACTCCACCTGTGCAGGAAACCCGCCTTCCGCCGCGACTGGTTGCACGAGCCGTAACTTCCGGGTACACTTGCCTCTAAAACTTGTCTGCCGGCCGAGGCCGGCGCCCAGTGGAGCCTCAGCCATGTTCGGGACCACCGACCGCCGGCACTTCCTCAAGCACACCGCGGCCGGCGCAGCCGTCGGCCTGCCCGGCCTGTCCTTCCTGTCCGAACTCCGGGCCAAGGCCCCGGAGATGAAGAAGAAGCAGAAGAGTCTGATCATTCTCTGGATGAGCGGCGGGCCGACCACGATCGACCTGTGGGACATGAAGCCCGGCAGCCCGAACGGCGGCGACCACCGGCCGAAGGCCACCGCCGCGAGCGGGGTCCAGATCACCGAACACCTGCCGAAGGTCGCCTCCCAGTTCAAGAACCTGTCGATCATCCGGTCGCTGAGCACCAGCGAGGGCGACCACGCCCGCGGCACCTACCTGATGAACCACGGCCGCCGGCCCGACCCGTTGATCCCGTTCCCCTCGATGGGGTCGGTCCTCGCCTACTACCAGGGGATGGACGTCGAGGCGATGAAGAGCGCCGACCTGCCGGCGTTCATCTCCGTGGGCGGCACCCGCGGCGACGCCGGGTTCCTCGGCATGAAGTACGCCCCGTTCACGGTCCAGAATGCCGGCCAGCCGCCGGAAAATGTCTCCTCGCCGGTCGACGAAGGCCGGACCGCCCGCCGGGCCGCCCTGTTCAACCGGCTCGAAGGCGGGTTCACCTCCGGCGTCCAGATGGACGCGGCCCGGGCCCACAAGGAAGTGTACGAGAAGGCCCTGAACATGGTGGTGTCGAGCCGTAAGGAGGTGTTCAATCTCGAGACCGAGCTCGACGGCAAGACGAAGATCGACCCGAAGCTGAAGGACGAGTACGGAGCCACCGGGACGGGGAACAACGCGTTCGGCCGGTCCGCCCTGCTCGCCCGCAAGCTGGTCGAGGCCGGCACCGCCTGCGTCCAGATCGAGCTGGGCGGCTGGGACATGCACCAGAACATCTTCCCGACGCTCGCCAACCAGCGGCTCCCGGTGCTCGACAAGGCGATGGGCACGCTGGTCAAGGACCTGGACCAGCGCGGCAAGCTGAAGGACACCGTGATCGTGTGGATGGGCGACTTCGGGCGGACGCCGCGGATCAACCAGAACGCCGGCCGCGACCACTACCCGCGGGCCTGGAGCGTGGTGGTCGGCGGCGGTAGCATCAAGGGCGGGGTCGCTTACGGGGCGACCGACAAGGACGGCACCGAGGCGGCCGACAACAAGGTCGGCATCCTCGAGCTGTACGCGACCATCTACCGGGGCCTCGGGATCGACCCGACCCCCGAGACGAACGCCTCGGTCCGCGACAACATCGGCCGGCCCTATTACATCGCCGGCGACAAGCCCGAGTGGATCAAGGATCTCGTCAGCTGAGTAGACAAGCGAGACCGAACCGCAACGGCCGCCGGGACCAACCCGGCGGCCGTTTCGATTTGTAGGATGGTCGTTCGGCGACGCCTGACCACCCGGCATCAGCTGCCGAAACTATTCGGGAAGAGGCCGCGAGCATCGCGGCACTGCAAGTGCCGACGGTCGATGTGACGACGCGCGCATCGGTCACCCGCCCGGACGGCCGACCACGGATGTGTGAGCCCAGGCTCCGTTATGGTTGAGGCGGGTTCGGCCTGGGCGGTTTCGGGCCGAAGGCCCTCTTTGTGTCGCGCTGAGGACGACTCGTCCGGGACAGGTCACGCTGTCGCTCCAGTTCCTGAACCCCCCGTTCCCTGTAGTCCGGGCCCGTCAGCGACGCGAGAAACGCGACCAGGTCGTCGATGTCGCGTTCCGTCAGCGCCAGCGGCTCGATGTCCTCGTCGAGCCAGGGATTTTTCAAACCGTCGCCCTTGTTGTAGTGGTCCATCACGTCCCAGAGAGTTTCCTGCGAGCCGTCATGAAAGTAGGGCCCCGTCACCAGCACATTGCGCAAGTTCGGCGTCTTGAAGGAGGCGCTATCGGCTTCTTTCTTGGTGATGAGGAATCGCCCGAGCGCGGACATGTCCGTCTGAATGGCTGCGCGGTCGATGGCCTCCGGGTCGCCTGAATCGACAAGCTTTTCGGCTTGAAGGGCCAGCGCGACAACATTATGCCTGATGATCCCGATCCCAATGTTGTGAAAGTCGTTATCAAAGAAGTTGGTGACGTCCCGCTTCTTGTCCGTCAGGGCGTGGCATTTATTGCAACGGGCCTTGGCGTTGAATAACTCCCAGCCGCGCTTGGCGGCGTCATCAATGGCGTTCTTGTCACCGGCGATAAAGTGATCGAACGGGGAATCAAACGACACGAGCGTTCGTTCGTAGGAAGCGATAGCACGCGCCAAATCCGGGCCGTTCACAGGGCGGCCGAAGATATTTCGGAAGGCCTGGTTGTACGCCTCGATGTCGGCGATCTTGGCTATGGCAGCATCCAGGCTGGGCTGCCCCATCTCGGCCGGATTGAAGATCGGCAACGCCGCCTGGTCCTCGAGTGTCTTCGCCCGGCCATCCCAGAACTGCGTCTTGTTGTAGAGGGCGTTCAGAACGGTCGGGGCGTTCCGCTGGCCGCTGAGCCCGCGGATGCCAACCGAGGTTGGCCGGCCGTCGGTGAAAGCACGCGCGGGATCGTGGCAGGTGGCGCAAGCCACAGTGCCGTCGGCGGACAACCTCCCGTCGAAGAACAGCTTCTGGCCGAGGGCAATTTTCTCCGGCGTCTGTGGGTTGTCGGGTGGGGTTACAGTCTGACTAAGCTCGACCGGAAGCCCGGTTTGTTGAAGGGACCTGGGGTTGGCCAGGGGCCCCGCTTCAGGGATAGGCGGCGCCTTCCCAAGGGCATGTCCGGCTGTTCCGGCCGGTGCGGCTTCCTTCACGGAAGGCTTCTCACGGCATCCGCCTTCACAACCGAGCAGGAGCGCGGTGTTGATCCCGGCCGCCACGACCACGAACCCCAAACGCGATCGCTTCCGAATCGACATGTCACGGCGTTCCTTTCTTCCGGCACGGTCCGTTAGTCGGCATGTCGCCCGTTGGCGCGGACAAGTGGCCCATCGACCACGTGCTCGGCGACGAACCAGACTTGCATCTCGTTGGTGCGGATCACGCTGCTGACCAGCAGGTCGTTGGTGCCGTCGTCGCTATCCTGAGCCGCCTGCCGGGCCATTGTCCGCGCCTCCTTGAGCACGATCTCGTGCGCGTGCAGCAGGCGCGAAACCTGAACGGGCACCTCTTCTCGGCCCTTGGGCGGGCGGGGAATCAGGGTCGTCTCGGCCACATCGGCCGCCATGGCGATGCTGACGCCGCCCAGCATCATGATTCGTTCGGCGATCAGGTCCACCAACTCGCTCTGCTCGTTGAAGTGCTTGTCGAAAAGCAGGTGCAACTGGTAGAAGGTGGGGCCGGACACCTGCCAGTGGTGCTTCTTGTACAGGTCGCGGAGCGTGATGGTATCCGCGAGCAGCTGGTTGAGGTTGGCCGCGCTTTCTCGGCGCGTGGCCTCGGCGAGGGCGATCGGCATGGGTACAACCGACCCAAAGGCCTGGATCTCGTGGGCCTGCGGGCCCGTCGGGGGCGCCGCGCCGCGAACGACCTTCGGGGGTGCAGACTTATTCATTTTTGGCTCCAGAAGCAGTTGAGCGGTCCAAGACCTGGATTGCCTGTCACAGCGAATCCCGGACCGCAGGTTCTCCGAACTCGAAACACTCCTACGATTCAGCCGCCTCTCGCGCCGCTTGACGATCTCCAGCTTGTCTGTCGCGCCGCGCCCGGCCAGGACGGTCTCGATGACCGCCGCAGGGTCGACCGGCACGAGATGACGCCACAAACCGGCCTCGATCCGCAGGAGTTTCGCCCTACGGAGCTGGGATTGAGGCGTACCCGTCCGTCTGCTTGTTGACGAGCACGAGCATCGCGGAGTCGGCGACCGGGACCTCTTCCGCCACTTCCTCCGCCTTGAACCCCAGGTCGTGCAAGGACGGCCCGCAAACGCACACCTCGACCCCGGCCTTTTTCAGGTCGAGGATCAAGGGCAGGTTCGGATTGACCGCGACCTTGAAGCAGGCAAGGTAGGCCGGGTCACTCAAGACCGCCTTGTCGGCCTCGCCGTAACACACCGCGGCGATCCTCACATCCCGGGCCGTCAGCCCCGCGGCCCCGTACAGGTTCAGCAGGCGGGTGACGTGCTACAACCCCTTGTTCGCGAGTTCTTAAGAACCGTTACAGCTGTTCATTGGTCGGCGGCCTCCGATTACGGTTTGTGCCGAGGTGCTCCCCATCAAATCCGGCACGCGAGGCGTTCCTTCGGGATGCACATGACGAGTCAAGGCAAGAGCGGTGCCAAGCGAATCGGGACGTGCCCGAAGGTCTCATGAGGCCCGGCCAAGCGGTCGAAGCCCCCCGCCTAGTTTCGCGGGCCGCGAGCGATGCTTGGCCGGGTCGCCGGGAGGGACGGCGGTCGAAAAGCGGCCGAACAGGAATCGTGGACCGGCGCGGGATGGCACAAAAGTTATCGCGTTGGCTAGAAGTGTACCCGGGTCGTAGGGGATCGGGGCGGGGGTCTCGCGCCGGATGTGGTCGGGAGGATGTGGAGTTCGTCTTGTCCCGGGGCGTGCGCGAGGGCGAGTTGTCCCCGCTCCTGGTGGTTGCCTCCGCGTCGGCGCAGCCCTCGCCGGCGGGCCTCACGCGACTGGAGCACGCCTATGCACTGCGGGACGAGTTGGACCCCGCCTGGGCGGCTCGGCCCTTGAAATCTATGCCGATCGCAGGTTTTGGCAGAGCTTCTTACCCAAACTGCCCATCTGAGGACTGATGGCGGAATTCTGAATTTTTCTGCACAAGTGTCCTGCCGGCTCAATCACGCGTCGCCGCCTCACGGGCGGTAACGCGCACCCTCAGGTCATTGCTCGGGTCCGTCCGGCCAACCGGGTAGCAGCTTAGCCAACGCGGTTGGCCGGACGGACCCACAGAACAGCTTCTTGATGAGGTAGCCTTGCAGAGTAACTGACCAGCTCAACGGTGTCCCCTTCTAACACCGCCCGCCCCTGGAATGCTTGGTTGCTACCAAGGAGTATCACATTTTTGCCGCTCATGGCCGAGCCCTGTCCTCAGAGAACGCTCATCTACCGCCGGGGGGCACAAATTCAAAGAGCTCGGCCACACCCCCAGGGTCCCGAATCAGAAACCCTTAACAATTTGCACGATCGTGGACCAGGCGAACGTATTGCTCGTTGGACCGGTCACCGGCACCTCGACTGCGCTGAGGAGGAACCAGTTGTTCACTATGTGAGAGCGGATGCCAGGGGTCAGGGAAAAGAAGGTGGTGCCGCTGGGGCCGCGGTTATCCACCGCGGTATGGCCGTTCGCCGCGAGGTAGAGCACCGTGGCACTGAACAGATCCTTTCCGGCCGGGGTGATGAACTTGCCGAACGCCAGGTTGTAGTCCATAGTCGTGCGGGGGCCGCCGACGTTGTTGAGCGGGACAGTCGTGCCGACGCCACCTCGCACGACCCAGGCGTCGGGGAGTCCCGCCCAGAACTGATACTGGGGAGCCATGAGGGTCTGGTGCTGGCCGTTGTCCAGTTTGCCGGTCGGAACGGTGATGAAGCACGAGAGGGTCTGGGAGAAGTTCTTCGACTCCGAGAGCTGAAATACTGGCGTGATGACCAGGTCACCGATGTTGTTGTGGTACCGATTGCTCGGTCCGCCCACGTTCGACACGACAGGCACATCGAGCCGCAGCTCGAGCCGGCGGTTCAACGGCAGGAATAGGGTGAAGTCACCGACGTACTGGTCGCCGTTATTGTGGAAGTGGTTGTCATACGTGAAAGTCCCAACGACTTGCCGGTAGAACAAGCCGTCGAACGCGTTGATCCAGCCGTGCCGCGGCGCACCTCCGTCGGAGTCGGGCCCGCCGACCCAGGGCTGACGCCATCCCTCCGTGAAGAACGTGCTAAGCGGCAGCGCCGTCCAGGTCGAGGGGTCGGGGTGGCCGAAGATCGACCCGGTGATCGCGTCGAGCAGTCCCCCCTCGCCCCGCCCCGGTTCGTCGTGCGGATGGGGTGTCGGGCAGGAGACGGGACCTGTCTCCGGAACACTAAGTCCATAGGCGGGGTGCGGCGCCGGGGTGAAGCTCGGCCCCGTTGGCGGTACGGTCACGCTGGCGGCAGGCATGCTCGGAGCAGGATAAGGCTGCGCCCGCGCCAGCTCAGCACACCCCAAGAACCAGACCAACCCGAACGTCAGCCGGCCGATCGACGGCATCCTGCCAGAGCGAATCCTGAAGGTAAGCATTACAATTCATCCTCCTTGGCTTGATCGCCGGATTGTCCTCCGGCCGTCCACGGATGGACGGTCGAGGAACATTCCTCGGGCGACGAACAAACTGGGCACCTTACGACTCGGAATCCTCCCTGATGCTTTTCGGCATGCAACGTATCGGTCCTCCTGGCCGCCCACCTTGCGTTCTTATTCTCTGGCCACCCTCCTTGCGTTCTTTTTCTCCAGACGCCCTATCTCAGCGGCCTGGGCGACCGCCGTCCGGGCCTGCTTCATCCGGCCGACCGCGTCCTTGTTATTTCCGCCGCCGATCAGAAGTAGAGGTGGGTCCGAATCCAGAACAGGTCGGTCGACCTGCGGAACTGACCGGTGCTGAAGAGGACCGGGCTGCCGAAGAGGGCGTGCTCCCAGTCGAAACACCGGAACTCCGGAGAAACGGGACAGGAGGCGCCCTGGAGCGGCGCCTCCTCCTCATCGTCATTATCCTCAGGATCGCCACTCTGCCCCGACGCCGTCCACAACATGACGATCAAGACTCAAGACGATTGTTCCTGGTCATAGCTGCCGCATGAAGGCTACTAGCGCCTTCTTATCGTGCGCGTCGAGCTTGAGTTCGAGGACGAGGCTGAAGAACTCGACGGTGTCCTCCAGGGTCGGGAGCCGCCCGTCGTGGAGGTAGGGGGGTGACTCCTTGATCCCGCGGAGGGTGAAGGTCTTGATCGGCCCCTGCACCGTCGCCACCATGTCGTTGTGGGTCTGGGTCTTGTAGAAGCGCTCGACCTTGAGATCGTTCATCAGGTTGTCGGTGTAGAACGGGGCCGGGTGGCAGGTGGAGCACTGGGCCTTGCCGAAGAACAGCTTCTGGCCTTGCATCTCCAGCGTGTCCGGCCCGAACTTCTTCGGGTCGAGCAGGCCGTCGACCCCCAGGCCGGGGGCCGGCGGGAAGTCGAGCAACTCCTGGACCTCCGCCATGAAGTGGACCTGGCTGCCGCGCTCGAGCGGGTTGATCCCCTTGGCCGCGGCCGAGAGGATGTCCCCGTCGAAGTAGGCCGCCCGCTGCTCGAACTCGGTGAAGTCCTCGACGCTCTTCAGCGCCCGCTGCGAGCCGAACAGCCGCTGGATGTTGACGCCGCGCAAGCTCGTCGTGTCGATGCGGCGGCGGTGGGACTGGGGCCGGATGTCGCCGACGAGGTGCGTTGCCCCCGAGGTGTGGCCGTTGACGTGACAGTCGAAGCAGGCCACGCCCTGCATGCCGAGGGGTTGTTCCGCCTTGCGGTCGGCCGTGGCGTTGAACTGCTGCTGGGGGAACTGCGCGACCAGCAGGCGCATACCTTCCAGGTCCTTGGAGTTCAGGATGCCCGCGAAAATCTGCTGGAAGTTCTCGACGGTGATCAATTTGCCCTGGGACACGTCGCCGAGGTCCTTCCGCGTGGTCAGGAACATGGCGGGCGGGAACTCGGGCAGGAAGTGGTCGGGCAGGTCGAAATCGACGTCGAAGCGTTGCAGGCGGGGCAGCTGCTTAATCTGCGCCTGGGTAAAGACCATGCCGCCCACCAATTGCTTGGGATGAGGCAGGGGCAGGTAACCCATGGGGAACAAGCCCTTCTCGCGGACCTCGTCGGGGGACATCTGGGCCAGCGTCTCCCAGGTCATTCCCTTCGGCAGCAGAGCGGCCGGGCCGACCGGGATCGGCTTGCCGCGGGTCATCGTGACAGTCTTGTCCACCCGTGGCGACAGGTCGTAGCGCTCCTCCAAAAGCTTCTTCTGGCGGGCCATGACTGTCGGCTTGTCGGCCTTGTCCTTGGCCATCACGTCCTGGAAAGTCCCCTGCCCCAGCAGCACGGGGGCGACCTGGTCGTAGCTTGTAGGGGTGGCGTCCTTGGACTTGTCCTTGGACTTTTCATCGGCCGCTCTGGATGGAGACCAAGTCAGGTAAGAGGCCGCCAGGAGCACCAGGCTGGTCGGAACAACCAGCGAGGGCAGCCATCGCCAGATTCGTCCTTTGTTCCCAGTTTGCACGGGCTGTTCCTCTGGGTGCCAGGGTCTAGACGTCCAGGCCCGACTTTCCCCGGGTTCTCGCGAAGCCACGGCGGTCGGGCCGGGCACCCGGAGGGTCCCGCCGCCTTCGCTTCGTGTTTCTGTACACCTTAGCAAAGACAATGCCACGAGGGTGGAGAAAGCCCTGGAGGCCTCGTGATGCCCGACAAAGCGGTAGAATCCACTCTCCTGCCCGGCTCGGCGAGCCAACGGCGGTGCCTGGCTGCGCTGTCAGGGTGGAAGGCAAGTGCGCGGAAACGGGCTGATCAGGAACCGCGGACCGGTGGGGGGCGGAAGAAAAGCGGCGTGGTTCATCCAGTTGGGCGCCAGGATTACACTTTGGACAGTCAACAGTCACCCAAGCCAACGTCGCAACCTATGACTCCAGCGGGTCTTCCGCCAGACTCGCCGCGATCGTCGAGCTACAAAAGTGTAACCCTGCCCTGAGCCACGCCAGAAAAGTTATCCGCCCGCCTAGAAACCTGTCACGGTCAGAGTACCGCCGGGGCCACGCGGCGCGATCCGTGGCCTTCGCCGCCGCCCTCGATGCACCAGGTCAGTGCAGACCGCCTGGCCGACCACCTCCTGGCCTCCGCCCTGGGCCATGCCCCCCGGCAGCCAAGTTGCGGCGCCTCCCGGGGTGGCGTGGCCGGTCGCTCGCCGGCCGGGGCGGACACTTTGTCCCTTAATCGTCCAGTTCGTCCAGCAGCGAGGTGACAGTGCGGTAAGCGCCCGGCGGAACACGTGTCCAGAGCCAGGCGGTGTGCAAAGGGAAACAGCCCGCTGAGCGGTACGGCTCAGCAGGCTGATGGCGGCCTGGGGTGCCCGACGCTGCAACCCCTTGCGCTTGTCCGCGTGCGACGGCCGGCGGTCCTCCGCGTCCCACGGCGACCGGCTGCGGTCCACCAGGTCCGCCTCCGCGCCGCCCCACGCTGACGCCTCCACGACGCTGTACAGCGTCACGTTCACCGCGAATGCCCCGACGCTGACGTAGACGTTGCGCACCCGTTGCTGGCCGGCCCACCGGACCTCCTTGAGGTCCTTGAACGCCTGCTCGATCGCGGCGCGGTCGGCCACCGCCTCCAGCACCTCGACCGCCGTGGCGCTCGGGTCGGTGCAGAAGTAGGTGTCTGTAAGTGCCTGTGCCGCTCATCCTCCCAGCGGGTTGGCGGCGATCAGGTCGCAGAAGTTCGGCCGGCGGTAGCCGGGCAGCGTCCGTTCCAGCACGTCGGTGTTCATCGTCCCGAATGCGGTCACGGGCTTGTGGGCGAAGCCGTCGCTGAACGCCCGGACGATCCCCCGCTTGAAGTCGATTCGCGGGTACGCCGCGAGTACGGCGTCCCGGTCGCCGTCCGGGATCTCACCCAACCCATCGCCGAGGACATCCGCCTCGACCCCGCCGGTGACGAGCGCGATCTCCGGCCGTTTGTGCCACGGGATTTCCGGCGTCGTGTGCAGGGCGATCGCGTCCCACACCACCCCGGCCGTCGCTTCGTCGATGCCGTTGGCGCGCAGGAAGTCCCGGGCCGCGTTCGCCGAATCGACCTCGAACCGGTGGTCGGGGCTGCGGTACTTCGCGGTTAGCCCGAGGTCGTGGAAGACAGCTCCGAAATACAGCAACTCGTGATCGACCGTCAGCCCCCGATGGCGGCCCCGGATCGCCCCGAACAGGTAAACCCTCAGCGAGTGGGCGAGCAACAACGGGGTGCCGTGCTCCCGCAGCCGGTCGGTGGCCTCCCGGGCCAGCTTGCTGTCGGGGATTCGGATCCCCGCGACGACTTCGGCCATGGTTCGACTCCCAAAAAGGAAACCTTAGTGCAAGGTAACAGCGTCCGGTGCCTTAGGACTGGCCGACAGAAGTGTACTTGTATAGCGGGTCTACCTGATCGCACGCACACTATCTGGTCGGTTTGAAAGCCTCGAAAACAAGGCGGTTTTGCTCGAGGTCGGCAG
>JAQGHQ010000574.1 GCA_028288765.1 Gemmataceae bacterium
GCCCCGCCCGCCCGGCCGGCCGACGACGAGGAAAGCCTCGACTTCGCCGCCGGGATCGAGGACGACACCCTTCCGGGCGGTGACACCGCCGCCGCGGACGAGTTCGCCGAGGGGGTAGCCGACGAGAGCCCGGCCCCCGTCGTGGAGGCCGCGCCGCCCGCCCGCACCCGCCCGGTCCGCGAGCCGAAGCGGCCGACGCCTCCACCGGCCCCGCCGGCCGACGACGAGGACGCCGGCGAGTTCGGGGCCGGAATCGCGGACGAGGAGACGCCGGACTTCGGGGCGGGCATTCTTGAAGAGACCGCGCCGCAGGCGGACGCGGGGGTCACGGTCGAGGACGTCCCCGTTGTGCTGTCCGAGGCGGCCGAGCCGGCCGAGGGGGAGGAGCCGAAGGCTCGTAAGCCCCGCACCCGCCGGACGAAGAAGGCCGAGGAGCCGAAGACGGACGAGGCCGCCGGGGAACAGGCCGCGGCCCCGGCCGAAACCCTGCCCGAGAAGGCCAAGGGCCGCACCCGCCGGACGCGGAAGAAGACGGACGGCGAGACCGAAGGGGCGGCCGAGGGCGGGGCCGAGGCGGCGGGAGAGACGCCCCCGGACGACAAGCCGAGGGTCATGGGCGGGGCCGAGCGGCGGACTTCCGCGGAGGACGACGAGCCCGAGATCCGCCCGTTCTTCGAGGGCGGGCCGGCGGACGACTTCGACGTCGAAGGCCCGAACGACCGCTTCGGTGGGGCAGACGACGTGAGCCCCGGGGGCGGCGAACCCGAGCTGTCGGACGACGCGGGGGCCGATCCGGAACCCGCGGAGGAGGCCGAGGAAGAAGCCCGGGAGTTCGCGCGCGAGGAACAGAACGAGCCCCCCCGGGGGCGGGAGCCGGCCCCGCACACCGGGCGCGGGTTCAACGACGACTTCGAAGAGACCCGCCCTGAACGCGGGGACCGGGGCGGCCGGGGTGGGCCGAGTCGGGACCGCGACCGGGACCGGGGCGGCCGGGGTGGGCCGAGTCGGGACCGCGGGCCGCGGCCCGGTGGCCCCGGTGGTGGGCGGAACGGGGGGCGGGACCGGGGCCTGCCCAAGCCGCCGATCCAGGAGATCTTCAAGCGGGGCCAGGAGGTCATCGTCCAGGTGATCAAGGAAGGGATTGGGACGAAGGGGCCGACCCTGAGCACGTACATCAGCATCGCCGGCCGATACCTGGTGCTGATGCCGAGCTTGAACCGGGTCGGGGTGTCGCGGAAGATCGAGGACCACGACGCCCGCAAGCGGCTCCGGGAGATCATGAGCACCCTCAGCCCGCCGAAGGGTGTCGGGTTCATCGTCCGGACCGCGGCCGTGGACCGGGACGCGAAAGAGCTCCGGAACGACCTCGCGTACCTGCTGCGGCTGTGGCAGGTCGTGGTGAAGCGGATCAAGCGGGTCTCGGCCCCGGTCGAGATCTACCGAGAATCGGACATGATCACCCGGACGATCCGGGACATCTTCACGAACGACGTGGACGCGATCTGGGTGGACGAGCCGACCGCGTTCGCCCACGCGAGCGAGTTCCTCCAGATCGTGATGCCCCGGTACGCCAGCCGGATCCGGTACTTCGGCGACACCGAGCCGTTGTTCCACCGGTACGGGATCGAGGACGAGATCGCGAAGATCCACCAGAAGCGGCTCGACCTGCCGGAAGGCGGGTCGATCATCATCGAGCAGACCGAGGCCCTGGTCGCGATCGACGTGAACAGCGGGAACTTCCGGGCCGAGAACAACGCCGAGGAGACGGCGTACCAGATGAACCTACGGGCGGCCAAGGAGATCGCCCGCCAGCTCCGCCTCCGGGACCTGGGCGGGGTGATCGTGAACGACTTCATCGACATGCGGAGCGAGTCGCACCGGCGGAACGTCGAGAACGCCCTGCGGGACGCGATGCGGCGCGACCGGGCCCGGACGAAGATCCTTCGAATTAGCCAGTTCGGGCTCATCGAGATGACCCGCCAGCGGATCCGCCCGAGCCTGAAGCGGAGTATCTTCGCCGACTGCCCGCACTGCCGCGGGAGCGGGTTCGTGAAGACGAACGAGAGCATGTCGATCGAGGTGATGCGCATGCTCCAACTGGCCGCGCACCGGGCCCCGGCGATCCAGTCGGTCGAGGTGACGGTCCACTCCGAGGTGGCGAACTACCTCCTGAACCGGAAGCGGAAGGAGATCGCCGGGCTGGAAGACCGGGCGAAGATGGAGGTGCTGATCACCGGGCAGAGCGGGGTGTCGCCGGACACCGGTACATTCAAATGCTGGGACCATAACGGGAACGAAGTCCGGCTGATCCCGCCCCCGCCCGTGCGGTTATCCGGCGGCCGCCAGCCCCGCCAGCTGCCGGAGCGGGACCGGCGGTACCCGCAGCCGTTGGAATGACGTAGTTATCCCGGCCGCGGTGCGGGACGGTCTGCACCGCGGCCGGGGCATTTCCGGCGATTCCCGCTCGAATAATTGTCGCCCCCAGGTCGTATTCCGGGCACTATTGGGTGGAATCGATCCTCCCCAGGGGGCGGCCCATGTCCGTGTCCGGCCTTCACCCGGCGATCCGCCACCTGATCCGGTCGGTTGCCGATCCCGGGGCCGAAGACCGACCCGACGCCGACTTGCTCCGGCGGTTCACCGCGGGCCGGGACGAAGAGGCGTTCGCCGCCCTCGTCTGCCGGCATGGGGGGCTGGTGTTCGACGTCTGTCGGTGCGTCCTCGGGAACGACGCGGACGCCGAGGACGCCTTCCAGGCCACGTTCCTGGTCCTCGCCAGGAATGCCGGATCGGTCCGCAGCCCGGGGTCACTCGCGGCATGGCTGTACGGGGTGGCAGTCCGTACCGCCCACAAGGCGCGGACCGCGAATGCCCGCCGCCGGCGGTGTGAGGTCGAATTCCAACCGCTGCCGGAGGTCCCGACCGATCCGAGTTGGTCCGAGGTCCGACGGGTGCTCCATGAGGAGCTTCACGGGCTTTCCGAACGATACCGGTCGGTGCTGGTGCTGTGCTACCTGCGCGGGCTGACCCAGGCGGCTGCTGCCGCCGTACTCGGGGTATCGCCGGCGGCAGTAAAGAAACGGCTGGAGCGTGGGCGCGAAAAACTCCGGGTCTCGCTCGTCCGCCGCGGGCTCGGGCCGACCGCGATGCTCGCGGCCGTGACCGTGCCCGTCGGCGCGGCCCCCGAAGAGCTCATCGCGTCCACGTCCCGGCTCGGGTTCGCGGCGGCCGGGACCGTCCCTGCTCACATCAACCAACTCGTCGCGGGAGGGCTGACGACCATGTTCCGGACCAAGCTGACGGCCGGGCTATCGGCGCTCGCGGTCGCCGCCACGGGGGCGGTACTGCTCGGGTCGGGTGGGCCCGCGAGCCCGGCGCCTGCCGCAGCCCGGGTGGAGGAAAAGAACCCGGCCGAGAGGGTCGCCGGACAACTGACCGGCGAATGGATCGTTACCCGGGTCGAGACGAACGGGAAGACCATATACTCGGACGAGGTCCGATTCGAGATGTGGCTGAACAGGTGGCAAGACGAAGCGCCGCCAGCGGCCCGAATTATCTTCGACGGTGACAGGGCCGAGGTGAAGTACCTGGACGTCTCGTTCGTGCGGAACTTTTCGTTCAAGCTCGACCCAACACCGAGCCCGAAGGAGATCGACGTCACCTTCCTGGCGGGGCCGATGAAGGGCAAGTCGTTCGCCGGCATCTACATCGCACGGGAGGCCGAGGTACGGATCTGCCTGCGGCTGGAGCAGACCGAGCGCGGTCGGCCCAGGGGGTTCTCAACGGTCGGTAAGGCGGGGCTATACACGCTCATCCTGAAGCCGGCGACAAAGTCGGACGGGCCGGGCCCGGCTCCGGCAAGACGGGATGGGGCGGACCCCGCGCCGACATTCGATCTGGTGCGCCTGGCCGGGAAGGATCTGCACTTGGTGCTGACACGACCGGAAGGGGAGACGTTCCGGGATTCGCTGACGGTGGTCGGTCGACATCTGGACCTCGCACTCCTCGCCGCGGAGAGGTTCAAGGCGCTGGACGCGACCATGATCTTTTACATCCGGACCGGGCCGACTGCCACCACCGGCTCTTACTCGGGCTTTACCCGTGAGCAAGTCCAGAAGATTGCCGCTCTCCCGGCCGGAGACCGCGCGGCCAAGTTACTCGAACACGCCTGGAGCCTCGGCCGGCTTCCGAAGGACGCCGAGCCGCTGCCCCCCGGACCTCCGTCCGGGAAAAGCGACTCGGTTGGCCCGACACCCGACCCGGGCCCGGCCCCGAAGGGCGTCAGCGTCTACGACAAGATCCACACGCGGGCCGACCTTCCTGTCCCCGGCGAGATGGTGCCGAGTCCGAAGGACAAGAGCGTCATCTACTACATTACCAACCGCCTGCGGATGTGGGGGGAGAAGGCAAACGTCGGCAAGCATTCGGGGCTGTACATCTCGGGCGACGGGGGAAAAACATGGCTCCTCCTGTGTACGAAGTTTGAGTTCGAGAAGCTGTTCGTCCACCCCGGCACAGGCCACCTGTTCGCGGTTATCGCCTCCGAATGGCTGGGGACCGACGAAAAAGACGGCACCCTCCAGCACTACTCTTCCAACAAGGTGATCACGTCCGCCGATGGTGAGAAATGGAAGGATATCACCGGTGCCCGGGGCTACATCACAGACCTGACCGGGATTTTCGCCGATCCCGAGCACCCGGGGCGAGTTTGCCTCCGGGCCCGTGCGATCCGGGAGTACGTCCTCCAGGCCAAGGACGACCGGTACAGCGACTGGAACTGGTTGCGCGTCGACCGGCCGGAGGGGAAGCGCCTGCTCGACCGGCTCGCGCCGCCGGGGGAGTGACCGGCCTGACCGGCGTGGACTGACTGTACCAGGCGACAACCGGAGCGGGCGGCCGGGGTTCTCCGGGTATGCCCCGGGTTGCTCGACTTCCGGGCGGGCCGCCATCAACCGAGTTCCTGGATGGGCTCGTCCCCCCGCGGCCGGTGGAGGACCGGCTTGATGAGGAACGGTCCCTTCCAGTTCTCGCCGATGCTCCAGGTGCCCTGGATGCACCCCTCGCCGTCGGGCGTGCCGCGGTACCACACCTGGTGCTTGCCGAGGTACTGTTTCATCATCACGACTTCGCCGGTCTGCACGTCGTAAGACCCCGTGAAGACGAACCGGCCGATGACGTCTTTGCCCTCGCCGGTGATCTCCCCGGTCGCGAAGTGGAGGGTGAACGTCGTCATCGGCTGCCGGCCGTACAGCTCCTGCACCCAGAATCCTTCCCACGGTCCGGACGGATACACAAGACCCTCCCCCAAGCCGGTAGGCTGGCCCGGACACGTCGCGCGAATCGCGAGCGGTGGTTCTGATCGCGGTCCGCCCGCGGAGCCGGGTCAGGTGGTGGCGAGGATGTCGTCCCAGCCGGCGGCATCGAAGAGTCGATCGGCCATTCGCTCCAGCCGGTCGCGGTCCGTGATCCCACGGACCGTTGCGGCGATCGCGGCCGGGGCCGGGCCGAGCCGCTACTCCCCGAGCCGCAACAGCATCGCCTGGGCTTCCTGGGCGATCCCCTTGGTAATCCCCTGGGCGATGCCCCGCTCCAGGATCAGTTGATAGGTGGTCGAGTCTTCCAGGGTCATACTCAGGGTCCGGTAGAGATTTTCGAGCCGAACGCGGTCGTAGCGAAGCCCGCACAGCACGAACGTCGAGCCGAGCAACTCTTCCGCCAGATTAGCCTGTACCCCCGGCTCTCGCAACCGGTCCCGGAAGCGGCCGAAGGCGGCCGTCAGATCGGCAGCGGCCTCGTTGGTCAAAAGCGCCAGCGGGGCCAGGCCGAGCCCGGCCGAGAACAGCCCGGTGATCGACTCCTGCCAAACCCGAACGACCGTGTACCGGAACGACAGGTACGCCCGGCCGTCCGCCCCGAGCACGTCGAGTGCCCCGGTCAGGTCGGTCGCGTTCGCCTTCGGGCGGAGCAGGATCAGCACGGTGTGGACGGGGAGCGTAGTGACCGCGTGGGTGGCCACGTTGTACCGAAGGAGTTCGGTCGGGATGCCGAGCCGACCGGTGGATTCCAGCTCGAGATGGACGACCGCCGGGACCGGGCCGTTCACCCGGAACAGCTTGTCGGCCTGGAGCGTGGTGGACAGGTCGGTGTCGAGGACCTCGGTCGGCCCGGCCGGCACCCCGGACCGGGCGGCCAGGAACCCGGCCCAGTCGGCCACGTGCGTGTCGATGAGGGCGTTCAAGGTCGCGTCGAACTGTTTGGACACCCGCCCCTCCCTACCACCAAGGTGGGACCCACGATAGAGCGGGGGAGACGATCTCGTCTCGCCCCCCGGAACGTCGTCCGGCCCGCCTATCCCGGATCGCCACTGGTCGCTATGGTTTCTCTATGACCCACCCCGCCTCCCGCCCGTACGTTTTGATGCTGGCCGGTAGCTTCTCGTTCACGCTGATGGCGGAGCTCGCCCACGTCCTCACCCGCGCGTGCGACTGGCAGCTGGTCGCGGTCGCCCGGGCCGGGCTGGTGGCCGTGTTCGCCGGGGTGATCGCGTACCTCGCCGGGGCGAAGCTCGTCTTCCTCCGGCCGTGGCGGCTGTGGGTCCGCAGCGTCACCGGCAGCTGCAGCATGGTGGGCACCTTTTACGCATTCGCGAAGCTCCCGGCGGCGGACGTGCTCACCCTCACCAACACCGTCCCGATCTGGATCGCGGTCCTCTCGTGGCCGCTGTACGGGAAACCGCCGGGGTGGAAAATGGTGGCCGCGATCCTGACCGGGGTGGCGGGAGTCGTTCTGGTCGAGCAGCCCCACCTGGAGGCCGGGAACCCGGGCGTGTTCGCCGCCCTCGCCGCGGCGGTCTTCACCGCCGTGGCGATGCTCGGGTTGCACTCCCTCCGGACAATCGACCCGCGGGCGATCGTGGTCCACTTTTCCGCGGTCGCGACGGTGGTCTGCCTCGGGGCGTTCCTCCTGATCCCGCGGACCCACGAGCTGGCCGCGGGCGCCGGCGGGTACGTCCCGCTGCAGTTGGTCGGGATGGCGGCGACCGCGACCGTGGGGCAGATCTTCCTCACGCTCGCGTTCGGGAGCGGGTCGCCATCGAAGGTGTCGGTGGTCGGGCTGACGCAGATCGTGATGGCACTGGGATTCGACGCCTGGCTGTGGGACCGGGAGGTCGACGGGGTTACACTGCTTGGGACCCTGCTGGTCATCGCCCCGACTGCGTGGCTCCTGACCCGGTCGACTTCCGGGACCGCAGATCACCTCGACGCGAGAGGGCAGGGGCCCGGCGCGAGTCCCAACACTGTACCGATCGACGAATCACCGAGCCCGGATGCTTCCCGGCTGACCCCTTCCCTCCGGCCGTAAGCAGCTTTGGAGTTCGGTCGGAAGTGTTGTCCGTTCGCTCCACCCGCAGGCGACTTTGAAACAGCCTCCGGAAAGGTTTGCGTCCGGGCGGCAAATCGGGTTGAATAGTGCGTACCCGCCGGTGACCTCCTCCCGCCCGCGCTGACTTGCGAATCCTACCCGCCTCCCGGAGGCCGTCTCTTGCTCTGCCTTCGCTCACTCGCGCCCCTGATTGCGGTGGGTTTCTTCTCGCCGGTGCCGGCCCTTCGTGCCGCTCCGCCGCCGGACGCCGCCGGGTTCTTCGAGAAGAAGGTCCGCCCGATCCTCGCCGAGCGGTGCCTCGTGTGTCACGGTCCGGACAAACAGAAGGGCGGCCTGCGGCTCGATTCCCGCGCCGCCGTGCTCGCCGGCGGCGAACGGGGTGCGGCCGTCGTTCCCGGCAAGCCGGAGGAAAGCTCGCTCGTTCGTGCCGTGCGTCACGGCGACGAACTCAAGATGCCCCCGAAGGACAAGCTCCCGGACGCCGAGATCGCCGCGCTCGCGGAGTGGGTTCGGCTCGGGGCCCCGTGGCCCGATTCCCAGGTCCAGGCCAACCCCACCCCCAAGACCGGCGACCGGCCGTTCACCCCCGAGGAGAAAGCCTTCTGGGCGTTTCAGCCCGTCCGGAGGTCGGACCCGCCGCGGGTCAAGGCCGCGGCCTGGTGCCGCACGCCCATTGACCACTTCGTGCTGGCGAAATTGGAGGCGGCCGGGTTCACCCCCGCCCTCGAAGCCGACAAGCTCACCCTCCTCCGCCGGGTCACGTTCGACCTGACCGGGCTCCTCCCGACCCCGGGCGAGGTGGACGCCTTTCTCGCCGACACAAGCCCGAACGCCTGGGAGAAAGTGGTCGACCAGCTGCTCGCGTCGCCCGCCTACGGCGAGAAGTGGGGCCGGCGGTGGCTCGACGTCGCCCGGTACGCCGACTCGAACGGGATGGACGAAAACCTCGCCCACGCGAACGCCTGGCGGTACCGCGACTGGGTGATCCGCAGTTTCAACGGCGATATGCCGTACGACCGGTTCGTCCGCGAGCAGATCGCCGGCGACCTGATTCCCGGCGGCACCGACCGCGACCGGGCCGACCGGCTGACCGCGACCGGGTTCCTGGTCGTCGGGCCGAAGATGCTTGCCGAGGACGACCCGGTCAAGATGCGGATGGACATCATTGACGAGCAGGTCGACACGATCGGCCAGGCGGTCCTGGGGCTGACTCTCGGGTGTGCCCGGTGCCACGACCACAAGTTCGACCCGGTCCGGACGGCCGATTACTACGGGCTCGCGGGGATCTTCTACTCGACGAAGACGATGCGGAGCTACGGGGTCGTGGCGCAGTGGCACGAGCGATCGGTCGCCACGCCCGAGCAAGCAGCAGCGCTCGCCGCCCACGAGAAAGTGGTCGCCGCCGCAAAGGCGGTCGCGGCGGCCCGCCAGCGCCCCGCGCTCGACGCGGTGGCCGGCGCCGCGGTCGGGACCGCGGACCGAACCCGGCTCCAGAATCAGGTCGCGAAGCTAGAGAAGGCCCGCCCGCCGGCCGCGGAGACGATGGCGGTCGAGGACGACAAGGGCCAGAACGTCCGCGTCCACCTGCGCGGTAACCACCTCACCCTCGGGGCGGAAGCCCCGCGCCGGTTCCCCCGCATCATCGCCGGTGACGCCCCACCGTCACTCGGTGCGGACCGGAGCGGCCGGCTGGAGTTTGCCGAGTGGGTCACCCGGCCCGACCACCCGCTGACCCCACGAGTCATGGCGAACCGGATCTGGGCGGGGCATTTCGGGGCCGGCCTGGTCCGCTCGCCGGACAACTTCGGCCGACTGGGCGAGCGGCCCACGCACCCCGAGTTGCTCGACTGGCTCGCCGACGAGTTCGTGCGGGCGAAGTGGTCGGTGAAACACCTACACCGCGTGATCGTCAACTCGGCCGTGTACCGCATGTCATCAAGCGCGGAGCGCGGAGGGCGGAGCGCGGAATCGAGGACAACGATCTTCGGCCTTTCCGTTCCGCGTTCCGCGTTCCGCGATCCGCGCTTACTCGATCCGGAGAACAAGCTCCTCTCGCACTTCAACCGCCGCCGGCTCGACGCCGAGGAGGTCCGCGACGCCATGCTCGCCACGGCCGGGTTGCTCGACCGGACGGCGGGCGGGACGCTCCTCACGGTGGGGAACCGCCAGTATGTGACCGTCCACCGGAATTACGAGGGTTACGCGAGTACCCGGCGGTCGGTGTATCTACCCGTGGTCCGTAGCGCGGTGTTCGACGTACTCCAGACGCTCGACTTTCCCGACCCGTCCGTCCCGAACGGTCAGCGCCCGACCACCACGGTCCCCACGCAGGCCCTACTCATGCTGAACAGCGCCCTGGCTGACCAGACCGCCGGGGCGTTCGCGAAATCGCTCCTCGCCCCGGGCGGAGACGATGCTGGGCGCGTTCGAGAGGCGTACCGCCGGGCGTACGGCCGCGCACCGACGACGCTCGAAGTCGAGAAGGTGACGGCGTATCTGGAGAAGTCCGAACGGGCCGCCGATCCGAAGTCGTCGCCCGAGGTCCGGCGGCTGAAGGCCTGGCGGGGGTTCTGCCGGGTGCTGCTGGCGTCGAACGAGTTTGTGTTCGTGGAGTGATTGTGGGGGCCCGCCGGATTGGGCTCCGCTCCCGGCCCAGGGCTCACGCCCTGGGCTACGAGCAAACGCCCCTACCGGGGCTTCAGAGATTCGAGCCCCGGAGGGGCGTTGGATTGTAGCCCAGGGCATGAGCCCTGGGCCGGGAGCTGAACATGCGCCATCTGCCGCACCGCCGGGACCTGCTCCGCACCTCCGCCCTCGGGTTCGGCTGGCTCGCCCTCGCCGATCTGCTCGCGGCGGCTGAGCCCGCGCCCCGGTTGTCATCAGATCCCCTCGCGCCGCGGCCTGCGCACTTCCCGGCGAAAGCGAAGCGGGTGATTTTCCTGTTCATGCACGGCGGGCCGAGCCAGGTCGACACGTTCGACTACAAGCCGAAGCTCACCGCGGACGACGGGAAACCGTTGCCGTTCCCCAAGCCGCGGGTCGTGTCGAGCCAGACGGGAAACCTGCTCCGCTCGCCGTGGGCGTTCAAGCAGTACGGGCAGGGCGGGGCGTGGGTGTCGGACCTCTTCCCGAATCTCGCGAAATGCGTCGACGACCTCTGCTTCGTGAAGTCGACGCACGGGTCGAACTCCCGGCACGGCGGCGCACTGCTCGAACTGCACACCGGGTCGGACACGTTCGTCCGGCCGAGTATGGGGTCGTGGGTGACCTACGGGCTCGGGACCGAAAACCGCGACCTGCCGGGCTACATCACCATCTGCCCGACGCTCACGCACGGCGGGGTGAACAATTACTCGTCGGCGTTCATGCCGGCCGTCTATCAGGCGACGCCGCTTGGGAACGCGGGCACGCCCTCGGACCGCGTCGGCGTCCCGTTCGTCGCCGGGACCACGCCCCGCGACCAGCAGCGACTCGAACTCGACCTGCTCGCCGAACTCGACCGCGAGCGGGTCACCACACACGGCCACGATGCCGCGCTGGAGAGCCGAATCCAGTCGTTCGAGATGGCGTTCCGGATGCAGTCGACCGCCCCGACGGTCCAGGACCTCTCGAAGGAGACTGATGAGACGAAAAAGCTCTACGGGCTCGACGACCCGGCCACGGCGAACTTCGGCCGGCAATGCCTGATGGCCCGGCGGTTTGCCGAGGTCGGGGTGCGGTTCGTGCAGTGTACCCACAGCTACAAGTGGGACCAGCACGAGAATCTGAAGGCCGACCACGGGAAGAACGCGCGAGAAGTCGACAAACCCATTGCCGGGTTACTCACCGACCTGAAGCGGCGCGGTCTCCTCAAGGATACCCTGGTCCTTTGGGCCGGCGAGTTCGGCCGAACCCCGGTCGCGCAGGGGAAGGACGGCCGCGACCACAACCCGCACGCCTTCACGGTCTTCCTCGCCGGGGGCGGGGTGAAGCCCGGGATCAGCTACGGGGCGACGGACGACTACGGGTATTACGCGGTCGAGAACAAGGTCCACGTCCATGACCTGCACGCCACGATGTTGCACCTGCTCGGACTCGACCACACGAAGCTGACGTACCGGCACGCGGGCCGCGATTTCCGCCTCACCGACGTTCACGGCGAGGTGGTGAAGGCAATTCTGAGTTAATCGTCCCACGAGCAGAAAAGATCTTCATGCGTGCTTCGCACCCCATCACGGGGCCGACCCGTCGCACGTTCCTTCGGGCCGGAGTTCTCGGGCTCGGCGGACTGACGCTTCCGGACCTGTTCGCCCGCCGAGCCGCGGCGGGCGAACTGGCCCGCGACACTTCGGTCATCCTGCTCTACCTGCACGGCGGGCCGTCCCATCTCGAAACCTACGACCTGAAGCCGAACGCCCCGACCACCCACCGCAGTATCTTCCGGCCGATCCCGACCACCGTTCCCGGGATGGACGTCTGCGAGCTGTTCCCGCGGCAGGCGAGGGTGGCCGACAAGTTCGCCCTGGTCCGGTCCCTCAACCACGATGTGGCCATCCACAGCGACGGCGGCATCGTCGTGCTGACCGGGAAGCGGCCGGCGGTCCTCGACCCGACCTCGAACTCGAAGAGCGAACACCCGGACTTCGGGTCGGTCGCCAGTCACATAAGGGGGCCGGCGCGGGACGCGATGCCCCCGTACGTGGCCGTCCCACAGCAGACCTACATGACCCGGCCGGCGTACCTGGGGCCGCAGGCCGGCTCGGTCGCGGTGGCCGACCCGTCGGCCGCGAGCTCCCTCCCGCCGCAGCTGTCGCTCGCCGGGGACATCTCGACCCTCGCCGCCCGCCGCCAGCTGCTCGGCCGCGTCGACCGGCTCCGCCGCGACCTCGACGCCACGGGGCGGATAGCGTCGGCCGACCGGTTCCGGGAACTGGCGTTCGAGATGCTGACGAGCCCGAAGGTGGCGGCGGCGTTCGACCTCTCAAGGGAGGACGACAAGCTCCGCGACCGGTACGGCCGACACCTCTGGGGCCAATCGTGCTTGCTGGCCCGCCGGCTCGCGGACGCGGGCACGGCCGTCGTCAGCCTCTACATCGACACACCGAAGAGCGGTCCGGACTTCACCAACTGGGACGACCACATTCTGAACGCGGGCCGCCCGGGCCACTTCGGCGATTTCATGCGCCGCCGGTTGCCGTACCTCGACGAGGCGCTATCCGCACTGATCGAGGACGTGTACGCCCGCGGGCTCGATCGACGGATTTTGATCGTGGTAATGGGCGAGTTCGGCCGCACCCCCCGGCTGAGCACCAACCCCAGCGGCACCGGCCGCGACCACTGGCCGCAGGCGTACACGGCGCTCGTCTCCGGCGGCGGGCTCCGTACCGGCCAGGTGGTCGGGGCGACGAATGCCCGGGGCGAACACCCGACCGCGAAGCCGTACACCCCGCAGGACCTCCTCGCCACGGTGTACCGCCATCTCGGGATCGACGCCGGGCACGAGCTCCTGGCCGCCGGCCGCCCGGTCCCTGTCCTCCCCGAAGGCCGCCCCATTCCGGAGCTGGTGTAACATGCGCGCCGCCATTGCCGCCGTGCTTTGCCTCCTCGCGGTGCTGCCGGCTGATGCCGCCGATCTGCCACCGGTCGACCTCGGGTCGATCACCGAGAAGCACGAGATGGTCCCCATGCGGGACGGGACTCGGCTGTCGGTCTACCTGTACATCCCGCCGGGGAAGGGCCCGTGGCCGGTGCTCTACGAGCAACGCTACGCCGACCTCACCGCCCCCGTCACCCGCAAGGGGTTCGCCAAACTGGCCGAGGCCGGTTACGTCGTCGCGGCCCAGAACTTCCGCGGTACGTACAAGTCGGAGGGCACCTGGGTCGGATACCGGGCGCTCGGCTGGGGCGAGCAGAAGGACGGGTTCGACACCGTCGCCTGGTTCGCGAAGCAGCCGTGGTGTACCGGGAAGGTGGGCACGTTCGGCAGCTCCCAGGCCGGGTTCGCCCAGAACTTCCTCGCGGTCACGCGCCCGCCGGCGCTCAAGGCCCAGTACATGATCGACACCGGCCTGAGCCTGTACCACGAGGGCTACCGGATCGGCGGCACGACTCGTCCGGAGCGGTTCAAGCAGATGGACGCCGTCTGTCGCAACCCGGCGGACAACCGCAAGCTCCTCGCGGAGTGGTTCGCCCACCCGGCCTACGACGACTACTGGGCGGCCGAGGACTGCACCCGTCACCTCGACCAAATGGACGTGCCGTGCTTCACCGTCGGCAGCTGGTACGACTTCATGTGTGTCGGGTCCGTGGACAGCTACATCGGCCGCCAGCACAAGGGCGGGCCGAACTCCCGGGGGAAGCAACAGCTGCTCATCGGCCCGTGGCTCCACGGGCGGTTCAAGAACATGAACACGGTCGGCGACCTGACGTACCCCGAGAACGCGAAGTCCGACACGGAGGCGCACTTGATCCGCTGGTTCGATTACCACCTGAAAGGGGTGGAGAACAAGGTGATGGACGACCCGCCGGTGCGCTACTACCGGATGGGCGCGGTCGGGGAGAAGGGAGCACCCGGGAATGAATGGCTGACCGCTACCGACTGGCCGGTGAAGGCGGATCACACTCCGTATTACTTCCGGGCCGGCGGAACGCTCGAAACCAGGGCCCCGACCGAGGAAAGTGCCTCCACGTCCTTCACGGCCGACCCGGCGAACCCCGCGACGATCCCCGGCCGGGCCTTCCCCGGGGCGAAGGACGCCCGGGACTTCGAGAAGCAGGCGGAGGTGCGGACATTCACCTCCGACGTCCTCGCCGCGCCGGTCGAATGGACCGGGAAGGTGCGGGTGGAACTCTGGGTGTCGTCGACCGCGCGGGACACGGATTTCATCGTCCGGGTGAGCGACGTGTACCCCGACGGCCGGTCGATCCTGATCATGGACTACGTTCGCCGGGCACGGTACCGCGAAGGGTACGAGAAAGAAGTATTCATGGAGCCGGGGAAGGTCTACCCCGTCACATTCGACGTGGGTTGGCTGAGCCAGGTTTTCAACGCGGGTCATCGCATTAGAATCACGGTCGCCAGTACCGGATCGCCATTCTACGAACCGAACCCGAACACGGGTGAACCTCTGACCGTCGATCCCCCCTCCAAGATGGTGACCGCGCGGAACACTGTCTACCATGACCGCACCCACACCTCCCGGGTCATCGCCCCGGTCCCGCCTCGCTAAAAGGGCGTTGTGAAGCAAGAATGCATCTTTTGACAGGATAACAGGATCGACATGATCAAATCCGATCAACTCTGGATCGGGTCGATCATGTTAGGAGTCCGGCCGGAGAGAAGCGACCCGCAGAATGACGAAGACACGGATGGCAAGCCGTCTTGTAGGGCACGCACTGCGTGCCGTTTCGTCAGGCAACACCCGGCACGCAGTGCGTGCCCTACGAAGCGGGCGGAACGAATCGCGGGTCTTCTTCCTACCGCTCGTCTTATTCTGTCAAAACTCGCCCCTTGAAGCCGCGGGCGTTTCGACCCCGGCGGCGCGCTGGCACAGCGAACGGGACCTCCTCTACCGGGCAGGCAATCCCTGTGGTTACACTGGCAGCGGGGAAGGGGGTATTAAGCGCCACCGTTTTGCAAAAAAATGATGGCCTCCAAGAGCGGGCCTCAAGGAAAGTGCGGTTATTCGCCAGAGTGTTAGTTGTCGATCTTTCGGGACAACGGAGGCGCCGGAATAAGCCTCGCCCGACTGCCAATTGCTGCCAAACCCTGCCACCCGCCGCCGGAAGGCCGTCTTGTAAGTTGGCAGTGAACCCGCTCCCAGGACTGCCAAACTCTGTCGCGGCCGGTCAGGCCGGTGACCGGTGACAGAAAAGCGGCCCGGGGACTGCCAATTACTGCCAAAAGCTGCCACAGCCCCGGGACGGCGGGTCCCGATAGGGGAGCTGGTGTTACATATCATCAGCGTCGGATGTTCTCCGGGACCGGAGATCGGTCCGTCCGAAAGAGTTGAATCGATGGGGGGAATACAAGAATTCAATGGTGATTGCATTACATCTCGGCATTCGGAACGGTCAGCCACTCCTCTGGGGTGAGACGACGCCCGGCCCGCGCGTGTCGAAGAGCCGTCGTCAGGCCGGGCGCGTCCACCCATTCGCCGTGGAACCCGATGCGATTCGGGATGCCATCGCGGAGGCGACGACCGCTCCAGCTGGTCGGCGCGAGACCGGCACGGTCTGGTTGCCGGGTGTGGCCGATCGGCCGGTCGCATCGCACCCGCTCATCGCGGAACCGCCCGAGCCGGGCGAGACCGCGGAGCTGGCGGCGTGGACCGTCCCGACCCTTCCCCTCGCGCCCGAGGCCGTCCTCGAACTGCTCGCCGCGTGTGCCGACCGCGACACCCTGCGGCCGGGCGTCCTCGTCGGCCCCGCCCTGAGATACTGGGTTTCGGCGCTCCGGTACGCCGCCGGACTTGTCGCCCGCGAACAGTTCCTGCCGGGGGTGGAAGTCGTCGGGCCGACGGCCCGCACCCGCTGGCAACCGGTTGTCGGCGGCGCGGAACGCGCCCGGTTCCAGCGACTCGCGGACGCCATGCCGGCCGCGTGTCGGGCGATGATGGCCGACCCCGAAACCCCGCCGCGGGCCCCGGCAGTCGTCCTCACCGAATTCCTTGCGCTCGTCGTCGATTCGCTGGTCCGCGCCGCTCTCGGCCGTCCGCCGGCTCGAAAGACGTTTGACAGCGTCCACGACCAGTGGCTGCACGCCCTGCGGTCCGCCGACGGGGCAATGTCGCTCACGACCGCCGAAACGGCCGGGCTGGTCCGCGCGGTCGAGGACTGGCGGCGGCCGATCTCGGTGAGCGACACGGCCGGCTACCGGCTCTGCTTGCGGCTCGAAGAGCCTGACGACGTCGCGACCCCGGCCGCCGCCACGGCCCGCGGCACGTGGACCGCTCGCTACCTGCTGCAAGCCCACGACGACCCCAGCTTGCTGGTCCCGCTGGCGGACGCCTGGGCCCCGAAGAAGGGTATCGCCCGCGCCGTCCCGCTGCCGGGCCGCGAGTTCCTCCTCATGGCGCTCGGCCAGGCCGCCAAGCTCTGCCCGGAGGTCGAAGCCAGTTTGACGGCGGCGTGCCCCACCGCCTTCACGACCGACACCCCCGGTGCCCACCGGTTCCTGAGCGAAACCGCGTACCTGCTCGAACAGGCCGGGTTCGGGGTGCTGCTGCCGGCGTGGTGGGCGCGGACCGGCACCAAGAACCGACTAGCCGTGACCGCGACGGCGAAAACGGCGAAGAGGTTCTCGGCCGCGAACGGCATCATGTCGCTCGAGGAAGTGGTGAAGTTCGACTGGAAGGTGGCCATCGGCGACACCGAGCTGTCGCTGGCCGAACTGGAGGCCCTGGCGAAGCTGAAATCCCAGCTGGTGAACGTCCGCGGGCGCTGGGTGCAGGTGAATGCGGACGAGATCCGCACCGCCCTCGATTTCTGGCGGAAAAACCCGCAGACCACCGGCACCGTCCGCGACCTGCTGAAGCTGAGTGTGGGGGCGGAGACGGGGCCGGCCGGGCTGAGCGTCCGCGGGGTGAAAACAACCGGCGGGTTAAAGGCGTTTCTGGCCCAGCTCCAGGGTCAGACCTCGTTCGCCGAGCTGCCGCCGCCACCGGAGTTCCGGGGGACCCTGCGGCCGTACCAGCTCCGCGGCTATTCCTGGCTGGCGTTCCTCCGCCGGGTCGGCCTCGGGGCGTGCCTGGCCGACGACATGGGCCTCGGGAAGTCGGTCCAGACCCTCGCGGCAATCCAGCAGGCGCGGGACGAAGGCGAGACTCGGCCGGTGCTGCTCGTCTGTCCTACCTCGGTCGTGGGCCACTGGCGGAAGGAAGCGGAACGATTCACGCCCGAGTTGCCGGTCCTGATCCACCACGGGCTCAAGCGGACGAAGGACGCCTCGTTCGCCGATCAGGTGAAGAAATTCGGCCTCGTCGTGTCGAGTTTCCCGCTCCTCCACCGCGACGCGGCGGCCCTGCAAGCGGTCCACTGGGCCGGGGTGGTCCTCGACGAGGCGCAGAACATCAAGAACCCGGACGCCAAGACGTCGCATGCCGCCCGCGGGCTAAAGGCCGATTTCCGCGTCGCCCTCACCGGCACGCCGGTCGAGAACCACGTCGGCGACCTGTGGTCGATCAGCCAGTTCCTCAACCCCGGGTTCCTCGGCTCGCGCGAGGCGTTCCGTCGGACCTTCCAGGTGCCGATCCAGATGCAGCGCGACGAGGACGCGACGCGCCGGTTGAAAGAACTCACCGGCCCGTTCCTGCTCCGCCGGCTAAAGACCGACAAGTCGATCATCGCTGACCTGCCGGACAAGTTCGAGGGGAAGGTGTTCAGCACGCTGACCAAGGAACAGGCGTCGCTGTACCAGGCCGTGGTGCGGGAGCTGGACAAGTCGCTGACCGGCGAGGACACGTTTCGCCGGAAGGGGCTGATCCTCGGGGCCCTGTCGAAACTGAAGCAGGTGTGCAACCACCCGGCCCAGTTCCTCGGCGACAACTCGCCCATCCCGGACCGGTCCGGCAAACTGGTCCGCCTGACCGAGATGCTCGACGAGGTATTGCAAGCCGGCGACCGGGCGCTCGTGTTCACTCAGTTCACTGAGATGGGCGACATCCTGCGGAAACACCTGCAAGAGACGTTCGGGAAGGAAGTCCTGTTCCTGCACGGGGGTGTCCCGCAGAAACAGCGCGAGCGGATGGTCGCCCGGTTCCAGGACACGGCAGCCCCGGATTCGCCGCGGATCTTCCTCATCTCGCTGAAGGCGGGGGGCACCGGGTTGACGCTGACCGCGGCGAACCACGTGTTCCACTTCGACCGGTGGTGGAACCCGGCGGTCGAGAACCAGGCGACGGACCGCGCGTTCCGGATCGGGCAGCAGCGAAACGTCCAGGTTCACAAGTTCGTCTGCGTCGGCACGCTGGAGGAGAAGATCGACGAGATGATCGAGTTGAAGAAGGAGATCGCGGGGCGGGTGGTGGGCACAGGCGAGGGCTGGCTGACGGAGATGTCGAACACGGACCTCAAGGACCTGCTCGCGCTGCGGGCGGGCGCGGTGGAGGAGTAACCATGTGGTGGGAGTACGAACGATTCCCGCGGCGGCAGCCGAAGAAGGTGGCCGGCGGCATCAAGGCACAGTCGAAGCGGGGGAGCTTCGGCGAGAGCTGGTGGGCCAAGCGGTGGATCGCGGTCATCGAGGGCTTCCACATCGGCGGGCGGCTGCAGCGAGGCCGCAGCTACGCCCGCGGCGGCCAGGTGCTCTCGATCGATGTGGCCGCGGGGAAGGTATCGGCGAAGGTGCAGGGGTCGATGCCCCAGCCCTACAAGGTGACGATCGAGGTGGCGAAGCTGACCGACCCCGACTGGGCGAAGGTGGTATCGGCCCTGTCCGGGCAGGCCGTGTACGCGGCGAAGCTTCTGGCGGGGGAGATGCCGTCCGAGATCGAGAAGGTGGCGACGGACGCCGGGGTGTCATTGTTCCCGGCGCAGGCGAACGACCTGAAAACGAGCTGTTCGTGCCCGGACTGGTCGAACCCGTGCAAGCACGTGGCGGCGGTGTACTACCTGCTGGGGGAACAGTTCGACCGCGACCCGTTCCTGCTGTTCCGCCTGCGCGGCCTGGAGCGGGAGGCTTTGTTCGCCCGGTTGAGTGCCGCCGCACCGGCCACACCGACCCTAGCCGTCCCTGACGAGCGGATCGAGGTAGTCGCGGCGGCCCCGACCGACCCTCATACGTTCTGGTACGGTGGGGAGGTACCGGCCGACCTGTTTACCGAGGGAACCTCGCCCCCGGTCGCCGCGGCGCTGCCGAAGCGACTCGGCCCGGTGCCGTTCTGGCGCGGGACCGAGCGGTTCCTCGACGCGATGGAGCCGATCTACCGGGCGGCCAGCCAGACCGGGGTGAACGTGGCCCTCGGCGGTCCGTTACCCGAGACGAGCCTTCCGCCTGCCGGAGTCCGTGCGGCCGAACCGCGGAAGCGGAAGAAGTAACACCTACACGCCGTGCCGAAATTTGTTATGTTTGGAGTGGTTTTCATTCCAACGGGACGGCAGCCCCGAGCCCCGGGCTACACCCGGGGGGTGGAACTCGGAGTAAACTCATACCATAACTCGGAGACTTCCCGCCCGCCGCGACAATACCTCTTCCCTCTCCCATCACTCCCACGCCAGGCGTGGGAACGAACCTTCCCCACTTTGCGGGATAAGTAGCGCCGTCCCGGGCGTTATCCGTTAGCTCCAAGAGCGCACCCGACCCGGCTCGGCTACCACACGGAGCGTCGAAGACCTCGTTCCCATACCGGGCGTAGGACCGCGAGCGAATTCGGGTCGAATCACACCATTATTCGGGTATCGAAACGGGGAGAACGGGCATGTTTCGAGTGGTCGGCGAGGCCGGGTCGGATTGCTCCGGAATGACGCGCCGGAGTTTCGTGCAGGCCGGCGTTCTGGGCCTCGGCGGGCTCGGACTCGGCGACCTCTTCCGCGCCCGGGCTGCGCAGCCCACCCGCCCGCGTGTCGCCGATCCCGCCGTGATCCTGTTTTGGATGAGCGGCGGACCCGGGCCGATCGAGACGTGGGACCCCAAGCCCGACGCGGTCGCCGAGTTTCGAGGGCCCTTCGGGTCGAGCGGCACGAGCGTTCCCGGGGTCCAGTTCTGCGAGTTGATGCCCAAACAGGCCAGGCTGATGGACAGGCTCGCGGTGCTCCGAGGGGTGAACCACGGGACCGGCGACCACACGAAAGCCAACCACTGGATGCTGACCGGGTTCGAGGGCCCGGACTTCAACGCCCCCGACTTCATGACCCAGCGGCGGCCGAGCATGGGCTCGGCGGTTGCCCAGCTCCGCGGCCCGAATCGCCCCGGGCTGCCGCCCTACGCCGCCGTCCCCCACCTCCGCGGTGGGACCGACAACTTCTTCCACTACGCGGCGTACCTCGGCCGCGGGGCGAACCCGTTCATCACCGACGCCGACCCGAACCTGCCCGGCTTCCGGGTGAAGAACCTCGCCCTGGCGGCGGACATGCCGGTCGCCCGGCTCGAAGACCGCCGCTCGCTCCGCGCGGCTCTCGACGCCCACGCCCGGGCGGCGGACTCGTCTGCCGCGGGGCTCGACCCGCACGTCCGGCGGGCGTTCTCGTTGCTCACCGGCAAGCAGGCCGCGGCCGCGTTCGACATCACCGCCGAACCGGACCGGGTCCGCGACCGGTACGGCCGGCACACGTTCGGCCAGAGCGCCCTCCTCGCCCGCCGGCTGGTGGAGGCCGGGGTCACGTTCGTCACCGTGAACTGCGTGCCGTGGGACCACCACGGGACCGGCGGCCGGTACAAGACCGCCGAGGGCGCGAAACTCCTCATACCTCCGTTAGACAGTGCGGTCGCAGCGCTCGTAGCCGATTTAATCGATCGTGGGATCTACGATCGCACGCTGGTCGTCGCGATGGGCGAGTTCGGCCGTACCCCGCGGATGAACGCCGACGGCGGGCGGGACCATTGGGGCAACGTGTTCAGTGTGCTGATGGGTTGCGGGTCGATGAAGATGGGGCAGGTGGTCGGGCGGAGCAGCCCGCGGGGGGAGCACGTCGCGGACCGCCCGGTCTCGCCGCAGGACGTGACTTCGACCGTTTTCCACCATCTCGGGATCACCGCCCGGGAAGTGTTCTTCCGGGACGGCCTCGCGCGGCCGACCGCGTTGGTCGAGACCGGTGAGCCGATCCGGGAACTGATCGGGTGAACGGCCGGGCAGAGGTCCCGACCTCACCCGCCGGTCCGTTTCACCTTGTAGCCCATTTTCTCCAGCTCCGCGACGATCCGGTCGCGGTGGTCGCCCTGGATCTCGATGCGGCCGTCCTTCACCGTCCCGCCGGTGCCGCACTTCTGCTTCAGGGTCGTCGCCAGATCTTTCATCCCGTCTTCGGTCAGCGGGAGGTCGAAGACGGTGGTGACGCCCTTACCCCGTCGACCGGCCGTCTCGCGGCCGACGCGGACGGTGTGGACCTTCCTGGGAGGCTCCTTGACCGCCGCTACCGGCCTCGGGTCGTCCGCGACCACGCGCCCGCCGAGCAGCCGGGCGACGAGCCCGGCCACCTCCCGCGCGATCGCCGACTTCGGGTCGGGACCGCCGGGGGAGTCCCAGTATTCGATCGCCCCGGCCCGGTCGGGGAACCGCTCCCGCAACAGGGGCTCCAGTATCACCCGGTCGACGGCGATGATGACGGCCGCGGTGGCGAGGTCGGCGGCGTCGGGGTCCGCCGGGGCCGCCACGACCTGGCCTCGCGCGACCCACGGCAAGCCGAGCTTGGCGGCGACGGCGTTGAACTCCGCTTCCGCCGTTCGGCCGCGCTCGGCGGACCCGGTATCCAGGAACAGGACCACCTTGTGCGCGGTTTTTGCCATCGGTTCGGCCCGGGCCCGGATTCCTGACCCCGGTCCATTCGAGCCGGGATCTTGGGTCGGTATCGTGGTGCGGGTGGGGCGGTCAACGCATCGGTCAAGACGCCGTCCGGTTCAGACAACACTTCTTGAACTTCTTCCCGCTCCCACACGGACACGGGTCGTTACGCCCCACTTTCGGCTCGGTCCGGTGGACCGGGACCTGCGGGATCAGGGGGGGCAGCGGCTCCAGGGGTGTGTGGGGGTACGAGCTCGGGCGGTCGACCACCCGCACACTCGCCCTCAGTTTCTCGCGCGCCTTCTCGCGCTCGCGTTTTTCTTCCTCGGCCTGCGCCTGCCATTGTTCCAGCTCCGGCAAGTCCTGTCCCATCAGATGGCAGACGGTCACCAGACGGTCCCGGAGTTTGAGCAGGTCCGGGTCGTCAAGCACCAGCTGCCGAACGATCTCATTCCCTTCGGTCGAAAAGTGGCTGACGAGCGCGAACGCCAGCCCGGATTGGAAGTCGAGATCGGTCTCCTGGTCGAGCAGTTCGATGCACGCCTCGACCGCGAGGTCGGTGTGAATCCCTTCCAGTACCCCGCCGGCGAACAACCGGAAGTCCGACTTGGCGAGCGGGTAGGCCGCGCGAACGGCCTGGACCACCGCGTCGGTCCCGATCCGGATCAGGGCCTCCTGGCACTCTTCGAGGAGCAGATCGGCGTCCTCGTGGAGCTTGGCCACGAGCAACGGCACGGCGGGTTCAAACCGCATTCGTCCGGCCAGTCGGGCCGCCAGCGGTTGGAGCAGGACCTCCGGGGTGTCCTGGGTGTAGTCGATCGTCCGGCCGAGGAGGGCCATGACCCGGTCGGCATTCTGGTCCCCCTGCCCGGCCAGCACGTCGACCACGTCCTCGGCGACGTCCCAGCGCATGTCGACGTAGTGGTTCGCGGCCTTGCCCGCCTCGCAAATGGCCTCCAGCTCTCGCCACAGGGCCTCGGTGTCCCAGGATTGGTATGCCAGGCGGCGGGTCAACTGGTCGTGGAATTCTTGGTCGAACCCGGGGGCGGCGAGGATCTCGGACTGATACGGCAGGATGAGGCGTGGGTCGGCCCGACGGAGCAAACGGGCGAAACCACTGAGGTAGTGCGAGGTGTCGGCATCCTCGGTCCGGACGTTCAACTCCCCGACGGCCCAGCGGATGGTCGGGTCGGACTGGGCCAGTTCGGCGATCGGGTAGGAGGCCCGGAATGCCTGGGTCCGTCCGTACCGCTCCAGGGCCTCGATCACGACCGGCATCGCCGTCTGGTCACGGCTATGGGCCTCGGCGAAGTACCGGAGGGCTTCGGACCGCACGTCCGCGGCGGGGTGAAGCAGAGCGTCCTTGACCCGGTCGGTACTCAGTCTCGGCATGGCCAGTCCCTCTACGAGATAGCCCGCATGACCCGGGGCGGGTTCGACGGCGTGCCCAGGTTCAGGATACGAGAGTCCCGCCGTCCGAGGCCACCGGGCCGACGGTTCGATGTGCTCTCCGGGGGAAGCCCGACGATCGTGGCGGAAGGTGGGTCGGGGGTATGAGACGCTGTCGTTTCGCGCCGCTTCCGTTCCGCCGGTCGGGCGGCCAGGGGGCCGCGACCCCGTCGGGCAAGAGGGATATCGAGACGCGCAGTTCCGGAGTAGAAAGTGTGGTATTATTCGACCCGAGCCGAGGCCAGGAGGATGGCGACCATAACCCCAGAACTGGTCTGAGTCATTAGTATTGCGATATCGAGATTAAAGCACCGGAAAACAAGGAGAGGGTGACGATGATTCGCATCGGGATCGTCGGCATTGGGTTTATGGGCCGGATCCACTACCTCGCCGCCCAGCGGTTGAGGGGGGCGAAGGTCGCGGCGGTATGCAGCCGCGACCCCGCGAAACTCGCCGGCGACTGGCGGACCACCCGCGGGAACTTCGGCCCCAAGCCCGGGACGGTCGACCTGTCCGGGGTCAAGAAGTACGCCGCCTTTGCCGACATGCTCGCCGACCCCGAGATCGACCTGATCGACATCTGCACCGTCACCGACCAGCACGCCCCGCTCGCCACGCAGGCCCTGGCCGCCGGCAAGCACGTCCTCGTCGAGAAGGCGATCGGCCTCACCCCGGCCGAGGCCGACGGGATGCTCGCCGCCGCCCGCAAGGCCGGGAAGCTTCTCATGGTCGCCCACGTCCTGCCGTTCTTCCCCGAGTTCAAGTTCGCCGCCGAGGCGGTCCGCGGGGGTCGGTACGGAAAAGTACTCGGGGCCCACTTCAAGCGGGTGATCGCCAAGCCCGACTGGTCCGCCGACATCTCCGACGCCGCGAAGACCGGCGGTCCGGCGGTCGACCTGCACATCCACGACACGCACTTCATCGGGCTGGTGTGCGGGATGCCGGCCGAGGTGTTCGCGGTCGGGACGGTCGCGGGCGGGGCGGTCACCTACCTGACCACGTCGTACCTGTACGGCCCCGACGGGCCGGCTATCACCTGTTCGAGTGGGGCCGTGTGCATGGGCGGGCGACCGTTCGTCCACGGGTACGAAATCTATCTGGAGAAGGCGACTCTGATCTACGATTCGGGCGGCCCGCCGCTCACCCTCCTGACCGCCGACGGGAAGTCGGAACAGCCGAGCCTCCCGGGCGGGAGCGACCCGCTCGCCGCGTTCACGGACGAGATCCAGGCCGCCGTCGACGGCGTGACCGCCGGGAAGGAACCCGACCTCCTCAGCGGCAAGCTGGCCCGCGACGCGCTGGTGTTGTGCCACCGCGAGATCGAGTCCGTGAAGCTGGGTAAGCCCGTCGCCGTCCGGTAGTTGCCCAGAGCCCCCCAGTTCGCCGATCGGAACCTGTCCCGCAGCTTCGGCACGATCCCCGGGTGTGAAGCTGCAACGGTTGGCGCGGTCCTGCCGGTCTTGCCGAATTCACTGGGCAGAGGAAGCCGGTGAACGCGGCGAAGACGGAGGACGGGCGATGACCGGGAAACGGTGGCTGATCGCGGTCGGGCTCGGCGCATTGTTCGCCGGCTCGGGGTGTGTCAGTTGCGGCCACCAGGCGTGTAAGCCGGTTCTCGACGCGGGGCCGAACTGCGAAGTCCCCGCGTGCGACCGGCGACACGTCTACACAGTCCTCATCAACGGCCTGACTCCGGGCGGGCCGTCCGGTCTCGAAGGGCTCCGGGACAGGCTCGCCACGCACGGCTACGAAAAGGTCTATTACGGGCAGCTCTGTCACGTCTGGTGGATGTGGCAGGAGATGAAGCGGGTCCATACCGAAGACCCGTCGGCCCGGTTCGTCATCATCGGCTACGATTTCGGGTCCGACTCGGCCGCCGGGCTGGCGCGGGACGCGGTGGCCAAGGGCATCCCGGTCGACGCAGTCGTGCTGCTCGACCCGTCGGGACAGCCGGACCCGGGTACATGCCCGGTCCGCACCGTCATGCTCCGCTGTACCGCCGGAGTGGCGGCCCCGCACGCGGACGGGATCGCCCTCTGTGGGGCGACCCATCTCACCCTGCCCACCCACCCGAGGACGGTCGAGATCGTGTGTGAGTTGTTGAAGGAATCGGCCGCGCGGGTCGAGCACCCGCCCTACTACGAGGGACCGGAGATGACCTACGACGGCGCCCCGCCGCGGGCCATGCCGCTACCCGGTCCCGGGCTCACCGAAGACTGGTTCTTCCTCCACGACCAGCCCGGAACCCACGCCGTGCCGCTCACGCCGGTGCCGGCGGCCCCGTTCTCGATCCCGCCCGCGCCGGGCACTCCCGGGCCGTGGGTGGTCCCGGCCCCGACTCCCCCGACCGGGCTCCCGCTCCCGGCGCCGAAGAAGCTGGGCCAGGGGCAATGAATCGGGTCGGCCGTCCGTGGTCGTCAGGTCACGGTCGTGTTTTCGGTCGTCGATAGTCGCCCGGCACCCCGCGGTGGTGTCTTCTCTTCACCGCCGCGGAACTGCGACCTCTTCCTTCAAGATCACCCCGATCCGCCACCGAATTTGGGTCAGTGCTTCGCAGGGCCCGATCGCTTTCACCCTCATTGACGCTCATAGCCCCGCCTACCTCGCCGGCTGACCGCCGAGGGCCTTCAATAGCCTTATGAAGCTCAAGCAACAGCCCGACGATTTCCGTGTCGAGGAAGTCACAGACGCCGTGGCGGGCGATGCGGGCGACTTCGCGTTCTACCGTCTCGACAAGACCGGCTGGACGACCCCCGACGCCCTGCAAGCCCTCCGCCGCCGCTGGCAGCTCGACTTGCGGCGGGTAAGCTATGGCGGGCTGAAGGACCGACACGCGGCCACGTCGCAATTCCTGACTGTATTTCGCGGCCCGAAGCGGGACCTCGCGCACGAGCGGATCACAGTCACCTACCTCGGCCAGCGGTCCGAACCGTTCACCGCGACCGACATCCGGGCAAACCGGTTCGCGATCACATTGAGGTCCGTTTCTGAGCAAGAGGTGAGCGCGGCGGAAATAGCCCTTGCCGAGGTCGCCCAGACCGGGCTGCCGAACTACTTCGACGACCAGCGGTTCGGGTCGGTCGGCGGAGAGCGGGAGTTCGTCGCCCGGGAGATGGTTTTCGGCCGGTTCGAGCGGGCACTGTGGCTGGCCCTCGCCGCCCCCTACGAGTTCGATCGTGCCGACGCGAAACAGGAGAAACAACTCCTGCGCGACGGCTGGGGCGACTGGCCCGCGCTCAAGGCGAACCTGCCGAAGGGGCACGCCCGCAGCCTGGTGGACTACCTCACCTCGCACCCGACCGACTTCAAAGGGGCAGTCGCCCGGCTGCGGCCGGAGCTCCAAGGGTTGTACCTCTCGGCGTACCAGAGCGCCGTCTGGAACCGGATGCTCGCCGCCTGGCTGACGCGGACCGTCGGTCAGGAAAACCTGGCGACCGTCGACCTGAAGCTCGGCCGCGTCCCGGTCCCGGTCCGGGTGCCGGACAGCGTCCGATACGAGTGGGAGTCGCTGTCACTGCCGCTCCCTTCGGCCCGCCTGAAGCCGGACCCGAATGCCGCCTGGGCGGCAATCGTCGAAGAGGTTCTCCGGGAGGACGGGCTGACGCTCCCGGAGATGAAGGTGAAAGGAATGCAGAAACCGTTCTTCTCGAAGGGCGACCGGGCCGGGTGCGTCCGCCCTGTCGGGCTGGAACACGCCGCCGAGCCCGACGACCGCGCCGTGGGGCGAAAGAAGCTGATCCTCAAGTTCGAGTTGCCGCGGGGGAGCTATGCGACGATGCTGGTGAAGCGCGTGAGTGGGCAAAAACGTGATTAACCTCGGCGCCACTTTCCTTGTGGAAGACCAGCGGGGCGGCCCGCGGAGCGAGCGGACCACATTCCCGACCGAACTCCAAACCACCCTGGGGAGAAACCGGTTTTCTTCCCTCCAGCGCCCCACTCGATTACCATGAGGCGATCCGTTCCCGAGTCGCCTTCATGTCCTCCGCGCTTCCCCACCCCGTCTCATCCCCGGCCCCGCCGCCCGAGCCGGCGTGGAAAGAGTTCGCGCGGGCCCCGCTCGTCCCCATCGCACTTGCCGCGTCGGTGGGGTTGGTCCTCGACCGGTATGGCCAGCCTGCGCTCGGGGCTGATCTCGTCGCTGCCGTTCTCGCGCTCGTCCTTTGGGTTTCGACCCGGACCCGAAAGCCGCTCCTCGCGCCGGTGTGGTTATGGATCTCCGCGGGGGCCCTCGCCGCCGCCCACCACAACGCCCACCGGAACGGCTTCGCCGACGACGACGTCGGGACTTTCGCCCCGGAACGGCCGACCCCCGCCAAGATCCGTGGGACGCTCGACGAAGAGCCCGCCAGATTCCGCCCGCCGAAGCCGGACCCCCTCTTCGCGACGCCGAAGGTCGAGACGACCGTCACCGTTCTCGCCGTTACCGCGATCGAGACCCCACAAGGTTGGCGGCCGGCGAGCGGGCGGGCCCGACTCACTGTGGAGGGGCGGCTGGACGACCTGCACCACGGCGACGCGGTCGAGGTCGTGGGCCGGCTGTTCGCCCCGAGTGCCCCGGGGAACCCCGGCGAAATGGACTACCGGTCCCACCTGCTCGACCAGCGGATCACGGCGGAGCTCCGGACGAAGCGGAGCCGTGACGGGATCACGCGGCTGGAGGAGGGGTGGCGGACCTCCGTGTTCGGGCAGCTCGCGGTCGTGCGCAGCTGGGGGACGCGGTCGCTGCAAGCTTCCCTCCCGGAGGACGGGGCCGGGCTCGCCGCCGCGCTCCTCCTCGGCGACGGGACCGCCTTGGACCGCGATGAGTGGGATTCGTACGTCCGGACCGGGGTGGTTCACGTGCTGGCGATCTCCGGGCAGCATCTCGTCGTGCTGGCGGCGTTCGTGTGGACACTCCTGAAAATAGCCGGGATCCGCCGCCGGGACGGGGCGTGGGTGGTGGCCGCGGTCCTGATCGGGTATGCCCTGCTCACCGGGGGGCGGCCGTCGGCGATGCGGGCCGCGGTCATGGTGACGGTGGTGTGTGGTGGGATCGTCCTCCGCCGGCCGAAGATGCCCGCGAACGCCTTCGCCCTGGGCTGGTTGGTGGTCGCCGGGCTGAACCCGGCCGACCCGTTCACCGCCGGCTGCCAGCTCTCCTTCCTCTCCGTGTTCGTACTGATTTGGGGAGTAGGGCGGTGGCTGACCCCACGGCCCCTGACCCCACTCGAAGCACTGGTTGAGGAGAGCCGACCACTGGCGGAGAAGATCGTCCGCCGGTTGGTCCGCGTCGTGGCAGGCGCCTACGCGATCAGCTTGATCCTCGGGGTGGCGAACGCACCTCTCATTCTCGCGTGGCAGAACCTGATCTCACCGGTCGGCATCGTCATCGGCCCGCCGCTCGTCTTGCTCACCTCGATCGCCCTGATCGCCGGGTTTCTGCTTCTTCTCGTGTCGCCGTTAGGAACGTGGGCGACTTCGCCGTTCACTCTGGTCGTGTGGCTGTGCCTGGCCGGGTGCGAAAAGCTGGTCCACGCGGTCGAAGGGGTTCCCGGCGGATGGGTCTACGCCCCGGGCCCGGCGTGGTGGTGGCTGGTCGGGTTCTACCTCGGGGTGACAGGGGTGGTGTTATTCGACGGCCGGTGGCGAGGCCGGTGTCTTCTCGGCCTCGCGGTCTGGGTCGTTCTCGGACTGCTCGCCACCTTCGACCGGCCCGCGCGGGACGAGATGCGGGTCACATTTCTGGCGGTCGGGCACGGCGGCTGCGTGGTGGTCGAGACGCCGGACGGGCGGGTCCTGCTCTACGATACCGGGACGACCACCGGCCCGGACGTGGTCCGCCGGGTGATCGCCCCGTACCTCTGGAGCCGCGGCATCACCCGGGTCGACGAGGTCTTCCTGTCCCACGCAGACCTGGACCACTTCAACGGGCTGCCCGAGCTCCTGAAGCGGTTCCCCGTCGGTCAGGTAACGCTCACTCCGTCGTTCGCGGAAAAACCGTCGCCGGGAGTTGCCACGACCCTCGGCGCGCTGGACCGGCATGGGGTCCGGCAGAGAGTGGCAACGGCCGGGGACCGCTACACCGCCGGGGAGGTGACCCTCGAGGTCTTACATCCGCCCCCAGAAGGGCCGGCTGGGAACGAGAACGCGCGCAGCCTGGTCCTCCTCGTCCGACACGCCGGGCACACGGTCCTGCTCACGGGCGACCTCGAAGAGGCGGGGCAGGAGATGGTGGTTGGTGTGCCGGTTCCTCCGATCGACGTACTGCTCGCCCCGCACCACGGCGCGGTGGCGGCGAACGCCCGGCGGGGAGGGGAAGGGCGGTACACCCCCGGGCCGGTCGCGGGGTGGGCCCGGCCCCAGCTGGTGGTATCGTGCCAGGCCCCGCGGCCGACGGACCACCTGACGGCGGCGTACGGAGCGGCCGGGGGGACCGTATGGGACACGGCCACGGCCGGGGCGGTGACGGTCCGGAGTCACCCGACCGGGCTGGTCGCGGAGACGTTTCGGACCGGGGAAGTACGGGTGATCCGCCGGGGCGGGCGGTAGACTCTCGTCCGGGTTTGCGTTGGCCGCGTGGCTGGCGGCGATGGTGTCTTCTCGGCCTCGCGGTCGCCCCGTTGAAACCCTCTCGGCCCGAAACCGAAGGTTGGCCTCGGTTTTCAGCCCGAAGGGCTGTGACAAGATAGCCCAGGGCAACGCCCTGGGCGGCCGGTCGGGCCGGAAGAAGCCCATCGCCGCCCGTCAGGCTCTGTCACAGCCCTTCAGGCTGAAATCCCAAATCCGTCGAATTCTCAAAGGTTTCGACAGAGCACCTCCCGGTCTGGGGCGTCCCGGTCTGGGGCGTCCACCGGCTGATCGCCACCTTCGACTAGCCTTTCGCCGTCGGGAGTGCTGGTCACCGCCATCAACTGCCCCCCACGAACACGCCGCCCGGGAAGAGGGGGTCGAATGCAAAGAAACTGTCCGTAAACGTGCGGGTCGAGCTGTTGCCGATGTTGACTTGCGGACCGCCGCCCGGGCCGGTACCGGTGACGAGGTCGGTTTGGCCGTTGCTGTTGAGCACCCCCACGCGCACGCCGCCCCGGAAGGCGGCACCGTAAGCGAGGAAACTGCCGAGCTGACTTGCCGTCACGCCGTTGAAGATATTGACTTGCGGCCCGCCGCCGGCACCGGCGCCCGTGACGATGAGATCGGTCGTACCGCCATGCAGATTTCCCGCCGCTACATAGACGCCGCCCCGGAAGCCGGCATCGTAAGCGAAAAACGAGCTGATCAAGATGGCGGGGTTGGCGCCGTCGAAGACTTTGACTTGCGGCCCGCCGCCGGCACCGGCGCCCGTGATGATGTCGGCGTGTGCGTCACCGTCGATAAAACCGGCCGCCACGCTCACGCCGCCGAGGAAGCCGGCATCGTAGGCGAAGAAACTCTGCAACACACTACCGTCCTTGCCGCTGAAGACCTTGACGTTTGGCCCACCCCCGGCGCCGGTGCCTGTAATAATATCGTCGAACCCGTCGCCGTTGACGTCGCCGGCCGCCACGAACACACCGCCCGAAAAGTTCGCGCTATAAGCGAAAAAGCTGCCCAACGCTCCCGCCAGCTGCTGCCCAGTCGCTGCGTCGAAGACTCGGACGTTCGGCCCGCCGCCGGCACCGGCCCCCGCCACAATCACCTGCTGCCCGCCGAGGCGGCCGACCGCCACGCGCACGCCGCCACGGAAGCCGGCATCGAAAGCTAGGAACGCGAGCTGCAGGTTACCGTCGGCGTTGAAGATTTTGACTTGTGGCAAGCCCCCGGTATCGGCGCCGACCGCAAAGATGGTCGTGTTCGCCGCGTTAATTGGTGCGGAAAACGCCGAGGTGTTATGGGCCGGGTCGGTGGCAGTCGCGGTGAATGAAGTGCCGGCATTCGCCGGAAGCGCGGAGCTAAAACTGAAAAGAGCGACGCCGTTCGCGTCAGTGGTCACCGCGAGTGAGCCGAGAAAAGTCTGACCCTGCCCCGGCGCCGTACTGCTCGAACTGGCGAAGATCTCGACGCGGTAGGTGGTATTTGCCGCGGCCGTGAGTGTGCCGGCCATCCGGACCGTGGTCGCGGTGGGTTGATCCGCCGCGGTGAGCACGGGTGCCGGTTGGCTATGATTGCCGCCGGCGGTCAGGCCGATGCCGAGCGTGGCGTTGCCGAAGATCGAGTTGCCGAGAATTTCGTTACTCACGCCGGTATCGATTCCGACCCCGTCCTGAGTGTTAAAGGCGATGACGTTGCCCTGCCCGGCTACTGTGCCGCCGATCTGATTGTCGGAACTGACAATTGAAATGCCACTACCCTGGTTGGCCAGCGGATTGTGCCCGGTCCTGTCCGTGCCGATCAGATTGCCGAGCACCTGGGTTCCGTGCGACCCGGCACTCAGCATGATGCCGCCGCCCAGATTGCCGCTGATGAGGTTCTGGTCGAAGGGAGCGACCCCGCCGATAGTGTTGCCTTGGGCGTTGCCGCCGATCAGCACACCGGCGCCCGCGTTCCCGAACGCGGTGTCCCCGAGAATGTTGGTTCCGATGAAGCTGTGGAACACCTGGTTGCCGGAAGCATTGCCGAGGATGGCGATGCCGTTGGCGCCATTAGCGGAAATGGTGTTTTGAAAGATTACGGAGACCTGGAGTCCGCCGATGATATTGTCATGGGCGTTGCCGTCAATGAGCACGCCGTTGGCTCCGTTCGGCAGGGCCGACTGTCCACTGGTGTTCATGCCGATGATGTCTTCACCGACTTGAACGCCGGTGGCGTTACCGGAAATGTGGACGCCGTTGCCGAGGTTACCGGAAATCACGTTGGTGCGCAGGAGGTTGTTGCCTCCGGTCGACGTGATGAGAAACCCGTCGAGCGCGTTGCCGGTCGCCGTAGCCACGAACGCCGGCAGGCCACAGAAAGTATTGAAGCACACGGTGCCGCTGGCCGTGTCCTTGATTTCGACCCCATTTCTGCCGTTGGCGGAGCTGATATTCCCCAACGGAATGACACCGCCGAACTGGGTGTTGGCGGACGTACCTTCGATCAGAACGCCGTCGAGCCGATTGGGAACAGGTGTGATGTTGTCGTCGCCCAGCCCGAAGCAGTTGGCCTGAACCGTGGTGTTGTTCGAATCCTGGATGCGGAGGCCGTTGCCGCCGTTGCCGCTCAGGAGATTCAGATATACGAACGGCGGCTGGGGAAACGTGGTGCCGATCAGGGAGTTGTTGTTGGCCCCGTTGAGGATGGCCACGCCGTCGAGTGTGTTGCCCACGGAGTGGGTACCGGCGAGGTCGGTGCCGATGAAGTTGCCGCTCAGGGTGTTGAACCCGGCGCCGTTGGTGAGCAAAACACCGTTCGCGCCGTTGCCCGAAATGACGTTGCCGTCGACCGGCTTGCCGGTAAAGGCCGTGGCCGTTGGAGTGTTCCCGCCGATCGTGTTCAGTCTCGCGCCGTTCGTGATCCGGATGCCGTTGCCCGCATTGCCGAGGGCGGCGGTGCCTGTCGCACTGGTGCCAATGAAGTTGGCGACAATCAGGTTGTCCGACGAGCTCGGGCCGTCAATTAAGATGCCGTCTCCGCCGTTGCCGGAGACGACGTTGGAATCCGTGGCGACAGTGCCGCCGATGGTGTTGCCGGACGTACCGTTGATGAAGATTCCGTTTGCGCTGTTGGCCGCAACTAGGCCCGTCGTGGTGATGCCAATGTAGTTGTTCAGGATCGTGTTGCTGCCGTTGGTGTCCAGACGGATGCCGTTGCCCAAGAAGTTGACGACATCCAACCCCTTGACGGTGCTCGAACCGGCGCTGATGGTCAAGCCGTTGGCGCCCGCACCGGCAAGCGCCCCGTCGAGGGTGACGACCGGTGCCCCGCCGTAGCCGGGCGCGGTGGTGCCGTCGATCACCGCGATATCGGTGAGAGCCGGGAGAGGGGTGCCGGTGACGTGGATCGTCCCACCGATCGTGAATTGGATCTGGTCGGGGGAGGCTGCCGTACCTGTGGTGGTGAGGTTCAGTTGCGTGATGGCGGAACGCAAGGTCCCAGGCGCATTGGTATCGGCGAGGCTGGTGACGAGGTAGGTGGTGGAAGGCACCCATCGGTCTTCGAGCTGCTCGGCATGCGGGCGCACCCGGCAACCGAGGCGCCGGCTCTGACGGTTGGGTGTCGGAACACGACCGCAGCGACGGACCCAACGGGCGAAGATCGACATTATGCAGCTCCAATGGTGAAAAGCGATCGCGAGGAAAAACAACGCGGCAGCTCACAAGCCCTGCACACAGCGACTCGGGCCGCCATCGACCCAGGGTTTCAACCAGGCACCGACACCTCTGAACCGACTCCAGGTCGGTGAAATTGCACGCTTCCACGAAAAGCGCGACGGCCGGGGAAACACGGGCCGTCATTAATACGACTACTTGACGTTTTGCCACAGCTAACCGACGTGTTGAGATATCCGCCCTTGGCGAGTGCAAATTGCTGGTCGAAAGTAGACGAGTTGGTCATGACCTGGTATTCGCGGCCGCGGCGGGATGACCAGCTTGGCCTTCTCATACTCGAAGACCGCCGAGTCGAGCGGTAGCTCCCGAGTCGACGTCTGACGAAAGGGCCGCAGTCTGGTACACGGCCACCTGTGGGCCAGCCGGTTCAGGGTTCACGCCCGTGCGTGGTGGTTAGGGTTTACGGTCTTCCTGCTCAATGCCAGAGGGGGATCTTATCCGTTTTTCGATGAGGGTGAGCAACCTTTAGCGGCAAATTCAGCAAATATTAACTTGGCGTCTGCGTGCTGACTGCCCAATAGGTATAATCGTCAAATTAGACGGATGGCCTCCGTTCTGGTAACTGTTAAGCAGTTCCTCTTCCCCGTTTCCACGGTTTCGCGCACACTACGCGAATCATGGACGACCCTCGCGATCGGCGGATT
>JAQGHQ010000595.1 GCA_028288765.1 Gemmataceae bacterium
GATCCGCCCCGGCCGCTTGAACGCCGGGTCAATCAGGTCGAGGCCGCAGTTCGTCGTGAACACGTACACCACCCCCTCGTTCACCTCAATCCCGTCCAGCGCGCTCAGGAAGACCGCCTGGTCGTCGGTCTCCTTCACCGTGTTCCGGTCCCGCAGGGCGATGTCCATGTCGTCGAAGAAGATCACCCCCCGGCGGGCGACGGTAAACAGCTCTTTCACCGCCTGGACCGGGTTGCACGAGTTCCGGGCCGCCCGGTAGGCGTCCGGTGTCACCATCTTGTACTCGTGCCCGTGCCGCAGACACTCCTGCCACAACCACCGACAAGCACTCGTCTTGCCGTTCCCTGGCGGCCCGGTCAGGAGCAACCCGCGTTTCGGCCGCCCGCCGAGGTTCTTGATCCGCTTCAGGTTTTTCGGGTCGAGATACCCCAGTGTGTTCCGCCGGAGCGTGCCCAGCTGCTCGGGGGCCATCACCGGGGGCTGGGCGGCCACCTCTCGCTCCCGCATCGCCCGTAGGGCGACCCGGAACAGCCGGAGATAGTCGGCCCGGGAGGTGACGTAAAAGTCGTAGGCGTCAGCGGAAGTGTTCTCGTCCACCCGGGCCACAACCCGGGCGAACCGGGCCCCACCGACCGCGTACAGCCGAAGCCCGAATGCGGTGCCGGGCGAGTGCTGCCGGCCGCCGGTTTCCCATTTCCGAATCAGGGCGCCGTCGAGCGACACCAGCGGCCCGCGGACCGCCTTGCGGAGGAGGTAGTAGGCATAGTAGCCGGCGTCGAACACGACCGGGTCGGTCAGGTCCGCGGCCCGGGCCGCGGCGGCGGCGAGGAACCGGTGGTCGGCGGTGTACTGTTCCAGGAGTAGGGGCATAGCGATGGGGTGGCCGGAGCGGGAATGAGGGTCCGAAGTTTGGGAACGACACTCGGGTTGTGGCCGGGGTTCGCGCCACCCGGGCGTGTTGCGGTTGCCGAGGTTGCGGTTAACCAACTAGCATGACCGCGAAGATGAATCACAAGCCTCCTGGGGATTCCACGATGGCCGTAGTGTCCCGTTTCAACCTGTCCATGCTCGAAAACGCCGCGAAAGTGCCCGGGAAGCCGCGACACAAGACGCGGGAGGTGCGGGTCGGGGACAGGGTGGTCGGCGGCCAGAACCCCGTATGGGTGCAGAGCATGACCACCACCGACACCTTCGACGTCGAAGGCACGGTGGCCCAGATCCAGCGGCTAGAAGAGGCCGGGTGCGAACTCGTCCGGGTGACGGTGCCGAAGCCGGAGGACGCCGGCGCCCTGTCCGCGATCCGGGCCCGCATCGGCATCCCGCTCATCTGTGACATCCACTTCGACTACAAAATGGCCCTCGCCGCGCTCGACCACCCGGTCGACAAGATCCGCATAAACCCGGGGAACATCGGCAGCCACGACCGGTTCCGGCAGGTGATCCGGAAGGCGAAGGACCGGGGGCTGCCGATGCGGATCGGGGTGAACGCCGGGAGCCTGGAGAGGGAACTGTGCGAGAAGTATGGGTTCCCGTGCCCGCCGGCGATGGTCGAGAGCGCGCTGCGGTACATCGAGATCGCCGAGAGCGAGGGCTACCACCAGATGATCATCTCGCTCAAGTCGAGCGACGTGCTGGTGGCGGTGGAGGCGTACCGGCTCTACGCCCAGCTCGCCGACTACCCGACACACATCGGGATCACCGAGGCCGGGAAGCCGCCCTACGCGGTCACCAAGTCCGCCGCCGGCCTGTCCCCCATTCTGCTCGACGGGATCGGCGACACGATCCGGATCTCGCTGCTCGGCGACCCGGTCCCGGAGATCGCGGCGGCGTTCGATATCCTACAGGCGACGCAACGGCGGGTGCGGCGGCCGGAACTGATCGCCTGCCCGACGTGCGGTCGGCTGGCGATCGACCTGGAGAAGATCATCGCCGAGCTGGAGCAGCGGCTACACGGGCGGCGGCTGCCGGTGAAGATCAGCGTGCTCGGGTGCGTGGTGAACGGCCCCGGAGAGGCCCGGGAGGCGGACATCGGGATCGCGGCGGGTAACGGGAAGGGGATGATCTTCCGAAACGGGGAGATCGTCCGCCGGGTGGAAGAAAAAGACATCGTGGACGCGCTGATGGAGGAGGTGGCGAGTTGGGAGCAGGAGAATGCGGGGAAGATCGCGGCGGCGAGTTCGGGGCGGGAGCCCGGGGAGGTCGAGGGGCTCGGCCGGCGGAAGCTCCCAATCGTCGCGGGGTGAGCGGGCACTCATACTGAACGACGGGGCTGTGTCGGGAAGCAACGCGTAGCCCCGCTCCGGCTTTTAGCGAACCCGGCCGCAGTCACAGAATCCGGTGACGGCTGATCCGGGTCTTTCGTTTCTCATACCCCCCTCATCCGACCGGGATTAAACTCAATACGTGGAATGGGTTACCCTCGGAATTGTGGAGGGCGCTCCGTTGCGCGTTTTGCTGGTCGAGGACCACCAACCCCTGGTCCGGGCCCTCCGTCAGGGGCTCGAAGAAGAAGGGTTCGCGGTCGACGTCGCGACAGACGGGGAGGAAGCGGACGTAAAAGCCCGCAGTACCTCCTACGATGTCGTGATCCTCGACATCATGCTCCCCAAGATCGACGGACTCACCTTGCTCAAGCGGTGGCGGGGCGACGGGATCAACACCCACGTCCTTATGCTGACCGCCCGTGGGGCCACCCCGGACAAAGTGGCCGGGCTCGACACCGGGGCCGACGACTACCTGACCAAGCCTGTCGATCTCGACGAACTGTTCGCCCGCATCCGCGCGCTGATCCGCCGCGGCCACCAGCAGAAAGACCCGGTCCTGCGGTGCTACGACCTGGAGATCGATACCGCCGCCCGCACCGTCCGCCGGGCCGGGCAGGTGATCCATCTCACCCCCCGCGAATACGCCCTGCTCGAGTTCCTCGCCTATCACCGGGGCAAGGTCGTCACCCGGAGTATGATCTGGGAACACCTGTACGACGAGTACGATGAGAACACCTCGAACGTGGTGGACGTATACATCCGGTACCTCCGGAACAAGGTCGACAAGGGGTTCGACCCGGCCCTGATCCTCACCCGCTGGGGGGAGGGGTACATGCTCCGCGGCGACGACGACCCGCCATCCGTGAAGAGTCCGAAGGAGAAATGACGGAGGACGAACAATCAAGGATGGGACACCGCGGCGGAGAGACTGACCGGTCCGATGACCCCGAGTACGCATCGTTCGCCCTTCTCCCGGTGCCCCATGCGCTCGATCCGGCGGTCCTTGCTCGGATACCTGCTGCTCCTGATCGCGCTCGCCTTCGGCGGGGTCGGGGCGCTCGTTGACCGGTTCGCGGTCTCCACCATGCGCGACCGGGAGGAGGCCGAGGAGAAGCGGATCGAACAGGCGTTCGACCTCCGCCGGCAGGAGGCCCAGAAGAAGTTCGACGCCGATCTACTGGCCGAGACGAAGGCCCTCGCCCGGGAGCTCCAGCCCAAGTTCGGTCTGCTGCTCGGCCTGGGTGTCGGACGCGGCCCCCCGGGGCCCGGACAGAATGCCCCGCCCCCCGCCCGGCCGTGGGAGACTTCCCCCCGAACGCCCGACCCGTCGCTCCGGGCTCCCGAGAACGAGGTTCAGGAGTTCCGCCTCCGGCTCAGTCTCCTCCCCCTCGGCCCGGCCCCTATCGGGTGGCAGACGGTGACGGCAGCGACCGTCATCGATCCACCACCCCCCCGCGGTTCCGGGCGAGACCCTGGCATCGGTTTGATCCGGCCGTTCGCGGCCGAACCGTACCGCACCCTCAGCCCCGCCTGGCCGGCCTTCGACGCTCCCCGGGCGGTCGGGCGGATCCAGGAAGCACTGCGGAAGTTGTTCGAAGAAGACGACCACCCGGGGTATTACCAGTTCCACTTGCTCGTGTCCTACCCGGGCCAGCCGGGCCGGACCGCGGCCGTGGTCCGGTCGGCCCGGCTCGGTCAAGACCTGCCGTTCGATCCGGAGTCGCTGAAAGAGGGGTCGGACGTCGAATACCAGCACGACGATGTGGACGTGCCGAACAGGGGGCTGTTCCGCCGGGTGGTCAAGGTCGCCGGCCGGCCCGGGCTCTTCTTCCCGGTCGTGATTCCTCCCCCATCCCAGGTCGTCACCGGTCGCCTGGGCTCGCGGCCGCCGGACCTGTTCATGCGGGTCGTGGTCCAGCACGTCCGCCCATGCACGGAACTGGATGACCGGCTGGCTTCGGACCAGCAAAACCGGGACGATCAGCTCGCGCAGGTCCGCGAGGAAACGCGGACCGATCTCGCCCAGCTCCGGGGCCGGCTCGGGCTGATCGGGGGGGTCACGTTCCTCGCCCTCGTACTCGGCGGGTGGGTGTTCGTCGCCCGCGGGCTGGCCCCACTGCGTAAGCTTTCGGACGCCGTCAGCCGGGTGTCCGAGAGGGACTTCCGCCTGCCAGTATCGGGCGAGGAACTGGGTCGGGAGCTGGCCCCGATCCACGCGCGGTTGAATCAGACACTCGACTTGCTCCGCCGCGCGTTTGCACGGGAGAAACAGGCAGTGGCCGACATCTCGCACGAACTCCGCACCCCGATCGCGTCGCTTCTGGCGACGATCGACGTCAGTCTCCGCAAACCCCGGTCCCCCGACCAGTACCGGGCCACGCTGGAAGACTGCCGGGCCATCGCCCGCCAGCTCGGCAACCTGGTCGAGCGGATCATGACGCTCGCCTCCCTCGACGCCGGGACCACCCGGACGGCCGTCGTCCGGACCGACCCGGCCGAACTCGCCGCCGAGTGTGCCGCGGTCATCCGGCCGCTTGCCGAAGCCCACGGGCTGACATTCGCCCTCGCCGTCGACTCCCCGCCCGAGCTCGACACCGACCCGGACAAACTCCGGGAGGTGTTGATGAACCTGCTGCACAACGCGGTCGAGTACAACCGCCCGGGCGGGCGGGTGGACCTCTCCGCCCGGGCGGCGGGGGGGGCGTTGGTGTTCGAAGTCCGGGACACCGGGATCGGGATGCCGCCGGAAATGCAGGGGAAGATCTTCGAGCGGTTCTTCCGGGCCGATTCGTCCCGCCACGCCACCGGGGTTCACGCCGGGCTCGGGCTGGCGATCGTGAAGGAGTACGTGGGCCGTCTGAACGGGACCGTCACCGTGGAGAGCACGCCGGACGTGGGGAGCACCTTCCGGGTGACTTTCCCGGTAGCCCCGGTATCCGCGGTACAACCGGGCGACCCCTCCCCGCCGGCCGGAGACGACCGGCCCGACCCCCGCCACCGCGGAAAGCCCGCCCCGGCCGGATCGTGAATGGACTCCCCCCCGCCGCCCGGGGTACAAAGACACCGGGGGGCCACTTTGTTCGTGGCAGGGGGCCGCGGGATGCGACGCGCGACTGGACTCGGGGCCGGACTGGTGATCGGGCTGGCCGTGCTCGCCGGATGCGGACAGGAGAAGCAGCTACCAACCGACGGCCAGATTCCCACCGAGAAGGAGGGGCCCAGGGCGGCGCCGGTCCCGACCAAGTCCGAGCGGGCGGCGGAGGACCTCGTCGCCCGCTGCGTGAAGGCGGCGACCGACGGCCACCCGGAACGGCTGGAGCGGGCCAAGGCCCACGCACAATCGGCAAAGGGGACGTGGCGGTGGGAAGCGAATAACCTCGCCCCGGCTGCCCGACACATCCAGGCCGTCTGGCCCGATCGCACGCGGGTGACCCTGGATTTTCTGACCGGCAACATCAAGCAAACGCAGATCGGGCTCCGCCGCACCGACCTCTGGATGATCAACCTCCTCGACACCGGTCCGGTGGACTACACGTCCGCGAACCTGAAGCAGGAAGGGGAGATTGCCGCCGTCGATCTGATCGGAGAACTCTGGCTCCCGATGTTGGTCCCGCTCGTCGACCCGCCGACGATCGTCTTCGGCGCGGAGAAAGAGAAGCTCGGGATTCAGTCCGCGGACGTGTTCCGGGTCTCGGTCCAGGGGTGTCCGGTGTTCAAGGTGTGGCTCGACGAACCCACCGGCCTGCCCAAATTGATCACTTACACGCACGCCGAGAACAATGCGACTATTCTGAAACAGGTCGCCCTTGGCGGGCACAAGCCTTTCGCCGGGGTCCTACTCCCGACCGAGCTCGAATTCAGCCGAAACGGCATCCCGGTCCAGAAATGGACAATCACCGCCTGGGACTTCGTCGACAAGATCGACGACGCCACGTTCGACCGCCCGCCGGAGAAGAAATAAGCCGGCGCGGGCCGCGGCGATCATGGCCTCGGCGGGTAACCTTGGATCGGGCTTCCCGGCCGCCACGCCCCCCCCTCCGCCGCCGCCCCCGGCCCGGTCGACGGACGGGCCGGGAGGGCCGGCGGCCAGTCCGGACGGTAACTCGGGAGGTCCCGCGGGACCGGGGCAAACGGCGACTCCTTCAACCCGCTGCTCGGCTTGAGAGCCCCGCCCACCCCGATCAGTTCCGGCCGCCGGGCTACCTTGTCCGCGAACACCTCCAGGTCCTTCGCGATCTTGTCCGCCCGGGCGAGGACCCGGGCCAGTGAGACCGCCGCCGCGTCCAGGCTGTTGTACACGTTCGGGTCGGTCAGCAGTTTCTGCACCGTCCCATTCTCCCGGGCGAACGCCCGCACCACCTCCCGGACCTCGGTCAGCACCTTGTTCAGCTGGCCCGCCGACTCGGCCACGTCCTTCACGAGCGTCTCGGACCGCTCGGCGATGGGCTTGGTGATCGCCCGGATGTCGGCGAGGACGTCGGCCGTCAGCGCCGTCCGCTGGTCGAAGTTCTTCACCGTCCGCTCGGCCTCGTCGAGCAGGGTCTGGAACCCCGCCGACACCCTCAGGATGTTCGCCCCGATCGCGTTCAAGTTCTTGAGCAGATCGGCGAACTGCTTGCGGTTATCGGGGGAGAGGACGTCGTTCACGCTGTCGAACGTGGTCGACGCCCGGTCGAACGCCGTCCGGGCCGACTTCGCGGCGGAGGTCAGTTCCGGCTCGGCCCGGCGGACGGTCCCGCGGATGTCCTCGACCGCCGGGCGGATGACCGCGAGCAGCGCCCGGACGTCCCGGACGAGGGTGCGGAGGTTGTCGGCGTCGGGCTGGTCCTGGAGCGCGACCGCGTCGGCCGGGAGGGGTTTCACGTCGCTCCCGACGAAGTTCTGGATGCGGTCGTTCGTCTTCTTCAGTTCGGGGATGAACAGCCGGACGTCGCGGGCGAGCAGGGCGATCTCCTCGAGCGCCCGCTCCAGCTTCGGCGAGACCTTCTCCAGCCGTTCGAACGAGCTGACCATCCGGTCGAGCGACTGCTGGGCGCTGGTGAGTACGCCGGACGCGGGGGTGAGGAGGCTGCGGGGGGTGATCGGCGGGACGCCGGGGATTTCGCTCCCCGGCGGGTACTCGTCCCCGCGACCGACCGGGAGCCCGGTCGCCGGGTCGAGTTTCGGGAGGAAGTCGATTGCGGAGTCGCCGCTGAGGAGCCCGCGGGTGATGTTGGGCTCCTCGTTCGTCCGCGGGGGGTACTTCGGGTCGATCGCGATCCCGACCCGGACCTGCCCGGTGGCCGGGTCGAGGTCGATCCGGGTCACCTCCCCGATCCGGACCCCGGACTTGCGGATCGGGGTCCCGGTCGCGATCCCGGGGGCCTCGGGGAACAGGACGGTGTACCGGGCCTTGTTCGAGAACAGGTCCGGCGCGCTGCCGAACAGGACGACCAGCGCCGCCAGGGTGATGAGCGTAGCGGCCACGAACAGCCCCAGCCGCAACCGCATCCGCCGCTCGGCCATGACGAACTCCGGTCAGGCGGAGAAGAATGTCGACAGGATAACAGGATGAATCAGATACTTCATTATATTCATTCTGTTGTCCTGTCAAAACTTCTTCCGGTTTCTCGCGTGGGCCTCACTCGGGCGAACTCAGCCGGTCCTGGGCGTCGCCCTCGACGAACTGGCGGACCCGCGGGTCGGCGGCCGTCGCCAGTCCGTCCGGCGGGCCGTCGTAGAGCACCTGCGACTCGCCCGGCTTTAGGCGGGTGAGCGGGTAGAGCATGACCACCCGGTCGGCCACCTTGTATACGGTCCGCATCTCGTGGGTGACGATGAGGCTCGTCACCGGCCGCCGGGTGCGGGTCCGCAGGATGAGCTCGTTGATCACGTCGGTCATGATCGGGTCCAGTCCGGTGGTCGGCTCGTCGTAGAGCATCACGTCCGGGTCGAGGGCCAGCGCCCGGGCGAGCCCGACCCGCTTCCGCATCCCGCCGGACAGCTCCGCGGGCATCTTCGGCAGGGCCGTCTCCGGCAGCCCGACCTCGGCGATCCGTTCGACCACCCGGGCCCGGACCCCGTCTTCCGTGACCCCGCCCTTCGCCCGGAGCCCGAACGCCACGTTGTCGTACACGTTCAGGCTGTCGAACAGTGCCGCCTGCTGGAACAGGAACCCGACCCGGAGCCGCAACCGGGTCAAGTCCTTCTCGGACAGCCGGTGGATGGGCGTCTCCTCGAACAGGACTTCCCCCTCTGTCGGGCGGAGCAACCCGACGATCAGCTTGAGCAGGACCGTCTTCCCGCACCCGCTTTCCCCGATCACGCATGCCGTCTGGTGCAGCCCGATATCCAGGTCGATGCCCCGCAGGACCGCCTGCCGGCCGAACCGGACGGACACCCCGCGGAGCCGGATCACAGGCGATTCTGACATAACGTACATCACGGCAAAGAGTGTTCATCGCGGAGAACGCAAAGAACGCGGAGTGATCAATATCAATCATTCGTCAATTACTTCGCTGACTTTCTCTCCGCGTTCTTTGCGTTCTCCGCGGTGAACACTCTGGTTCACACGACCTTGGCCGAGGCCTCGGGCCAGATCACGTCGTGGGTGGTGTTCGCGAACATCGCCAGGACGAAGTCGATGACGATGATGGCGACGAAGGAGATCACGAACGCCTCGGTGGCGGCCCGGCCGACCCCGGCCGCCCCGGGCTGGCTGTTGAACCCGCGGTGGCAGGCGATCAGCGACAGCACCCCGCCGAACACGAATGCCTTACCGAGCCCGACGCCCACGTCCCACACCCCCACGAACGCCCGCGAGTGTTGCCAGTAGTGGTGCGGGTCGATCCCGTACACGTGCAGACAGATGAGCGTGCTCCCGATGAGTCCGGTGAGGTCGGCGAACACGGTCAGGAGCGGGATCATGAAGAGACACGCCAGGAACCGCGGGGCGGTCAGGTACTTCACCGGATCCACCCCGAGGCAGGCGAGGGCGTCGATCTGCTCGGTCACCCGCATGGTGGCGAGCTCCGCCGACATCGCCGACCCGACCCGGCCGGCCAGCATGACCGCCGCCAATACCGGGCCGAGCTCGCGTACGACGGACAGATGGATCACGGCCCCGAGCGAGGTCTCGAGTCCGACGGTGTGGAACTGGTTGTACGTCTGGACGGCCAGTACCATCCCGATGAACATCCCGGTGACGGCGACCA
>JAQGHQ010000024.1 GCA_028288765.1 Gemmataceae bacterium
TAACTCATTAACTATACATTTGTTCACATCGCAATAGCTCACGCCCCGGGCTCTCGACAGTCGCCCCGTTGATGAAGCCGGCCGGGACTGGGCGAGGAACCCATGCCCACTCCGGACGAAGCTTTCCCAGGAAGCAGAGCAACGAATTGCAGAAGCGAAAGCGGAGACGCGAGCTATCCCTCGACAAGCTCGGCCTGTCGATCCTACCAGAGCCGATCGGGCAACTCCCCACCCGCCCACCACACCGACCGGCCGGCCGCCGCCCGCCGCGCGCCGGCCGATCTCGTACAGACCTATTTGCGGACCGAACCGTGCGGGTCGATGACGAATTTCTTGGGCGAGCCTTCGTCGAAGACGTGGTACGCCTCCGGCGCTTTTTCGAGCGGGATGAATTCGACGTTGGTGACCTCACTCAGGTAGTCCATCCGGCCCCAGAGGATCGCCATCATCAGGTCCCGGTTGTACTTCATGACCGGACACTGGCCGGCCGTCAGCGAGGGCGACTTGATCCACTCCTTGCCGAAGTCGACACCCAGCTTGCCCTCCTTGGCCTCTTTGGTCTTGGCCCCCGGATCGGCCGGGGAATAGACGCCGAGGACGCCCATCCCGGCCGGGGCACGGACGACCTGGAACAGGCCGTTGATCACCGCCGCGGGGTCCTCCCCGCCGGACGGGCCGTACCCGTGGGCCTCGTACCCCACGCAGTCCACCCCGCAGTCCACCTCCCGGTTGCCGAAGACGGCCTCGACCTGGTCGGCCAGCGGCGTCTTCTTGGAGGTGTCGACGACCTCGTACCCGGCCTTTTTTACCAGCTCCAGCCGCGCCTTGATCGAGTCGCCGACGATGATGCAGGACGCCCCCAGTAGCCGGGCACAGGCGGCCGCGCACCGGCCCACCGGGCCGGCCCCGGCGATGTACACCGAGGACCCCGTCCGGACCCCCGCCTCCATGCACCCGTGGTAGGCCGTCGGCAGGATGTCCGAGAGCAGTGTGAGGTCTCGGATCTTTGCCATCGCCTGGTCCTTGTCCGGGAACTTGAGCAGCTGGAAATCGGCATAGGGGACCATCATGTAGTCGGCCTGCCCGCCCTGCCAGCCGCCGAGGTTGAAGCCGTAAGCCCCGCAGGCGACTTCGGGATTGGTGGTCTCGCAGACCTCGGTGTGCCGCTCCCGACAGTTGCGGCACCGGCCGCAGGCGACATTGAACGGGACGGAAACGAGGTCGCCCTTTTTGATGAAGGCCACGTCGTGGCCCACCTCGACGACCTCGCCGGTGTTCTCGTGCCCCAGCACCATTCCCTTGGGGGCCTGGAAGCGCCCGCGGTAAATGTGTAGGTCGCTGCCGCAGATGTTCGTCGTCACGAGTTTGACGATGACGCCGTGATCGCACTTGTTGCCGCGCGGGTCGATCAGTTTCGGGTAGTCGAGTTTTTGAACTTCCACCTTCTTCGGCCCCACGTAAGCGATCGCTCGATTTCCTACCATCGCTCTTCCTCCTCGTCCTCGGGTTCTGGTGCTGCCCCCGCGAATACTCCCTCGGATCTAAGCCAACCCCCTCGGGACAGCTTTGAGGAGGAGGCGAAGGCGACAGGTGTACCAGGGTCGTTGGCAACAGTCCGCGGCGTCGAAGGGGTCAATACCTGGAGAAACGGGCTTCAGGACGCCCCACCGGATCACACCCGGACCTCGAGTACGATCTTCCCGCGCGTATGGCCGGACATGACCTGCCGCCACGCGTCCTGCGCCTGTGCCAGCGGGTAGGTGTGAGTCACCACGGTCCGGATCGTCCCGCCGTCCAGCAACTCGGCCAGCCGGACCAACCCTTGCGTCGAGGCCTGCATGCGGAACACCATCGCATCCACCTTGTGCCGGGCGGCCTCCTCCTCGGATGGCGGCTGCACCGCGCTGACGAGTCGGCCCCCCGGCTTGAGCACGGCGAAGGAGCGCTTCTGGGTCTCTCCCCCGACCAGGTCGAAGACCAGGTCCACGTCCCTGGCGGCCGATTCGAACGGCGTCGCCCGGTAGTCGATCACCTCGTCGGCCCCGAGGGAGCGGACGTACTCGGCGTTGGCCGCGGAAGCCGTGGCCAGCACCCGGGCCCCCTTCCAGTGGGCGAGCTGGACCGCGAAAGTCCCAACGCCCCCGGCCGCGGCGTGGATCAGCACGGTCTGGCCGCGATCGAGGCGGCCGTGGTCGAACAGCCCCTGCCAGGCGGTCTGCCCCGCGAGCGGGACCGAGGCGGCCTCGACGGGACTGAGCGTCCTCGGCCTCGGCGCGACCATACCGGGCAGGGCAAGGACGAACTCGGCATACGCCCCCCCGCCCGGACTGTCGCCGTAGACCGCGTCACCCCGCTGCGCCCCTGTGACGCCCAGCCCGACGACCTCGACGACGCCAGAGAAGTCGCCGCCCGGCGTCCACGGAAACTGAAGCGGCATACGATCCTTGAAGGCGCCGGAGGCGAGCTTGTAATCGATCGGGTTGACCGACGCCGCCTGGACGCGCACCAGCACCTGGCCCTCGGCCGGCTCCGGGACGGGGGCGTCTTCGTAGCGCAACTGTTCCGGGCCGCCGTAATTGTGGACGCGGATAGCCTTCATCGCACACATGACAGGACCCCTTTCGAAAAGGGCGTACCCGGTCGGGCTCGCGAGCGATTCGGCTGTTTTCGGGAGGTCGACGTCCTCGGATCTGGGTGCCGGCACCGGTCTCCTGACCGGTGCAGCAAAACCCTTCAGCGACGCGAGCGGGCCACCGGTTACGCCCTTTCGAAAAAACCCGGTGGCGACCCAGGGGGGTGACACACACATCCCGTACCAATCCGACCGCGGCGGGACGAAGGCCCGCACCGCCCGTGACCCGGATGTCGCCGCTCACTCCCGGATGAGTCCGGTCGGGTCATTGTGACCAACCTCGTCGTACCCGTTTGCCCCGGGGGTGAGTCGTTTCTCCTCCGCGGGTGCTTTGTCGAAATGATCGGTTTCTCCAGGCGAGCGGGGGGCGTGAGCCCCCCGAGTAACGCGAGTAACGTCAGACGCTACTGAGACATTGACGTCACTCCGATAAGCCGGGCGAGCGGGGGCGTGAGCCCCCCGGGTAACGTCAAGCAACTCGGGAGAGGATTCCTGGACTCGGGGGGCTCACGTCCCCCGCTCGCCAAGATTTCGACAAAGCACCCCGCGGGCTGATCGAAGTGACAGACTGTCCCGTTCCCCGGGGGCGGGAGACAGTCTGTCTCGACCCCACGCCGGTCGGGGCGCGCGGGCCCATTCTCGTCTCGCGACGCGCCCCCTTGCGCCCGGGGGATTGGCCGGCCGTTACACCGCGGAAGGACGGCGAATCATTCCCGGCACACGACTTGTATGGATCAGCAGGCGGGCGCACCCGGAGGAAGGAGTGTGGAACATGCCCGATCCGCGAATCCTGGCGTACCGCAACGCCGCTGCCGCATACGAAAAAAACAGAACTGTCCTGCAACACCTCAGTGAACGGGTTCAGCGGGCGGCCAAGAGGCTTGAGGACGTGAAGCCGGTCCTGGAGATCAGCCGGTCCGGAACACCCCCCGAGGTGGTCCTTCTGCGGGAAGATGAGTGGCCTTCCCGCGACGAAATCAACTGTAGCTTGAAGGCCGTTCAGGACGCCGGACAAGCCCTGCGGGATGCCAAAGCCGCGCTTTCCCAGGAGGAACAGGACAGCCTCCAAGGCTCACCCTCCTGACTCACAAACACCCGATCCACCGCCCGATCTCGTAGTCGCGTGCGAGGAAGAGACGGGGATCCGGCAAGGGGGTGACACCCCGGGGCGGGCGGACCTCCGGGCCCCTCCGGCGAGGGCCGGCAACTGGTGCCGGAAGACCTCAAGAGGACACACACATGGTAACAGCAACGACCTCTCGTTCGACCGAACCGGCCGCGGAGCGCGCCGTGCTCCGGTCCGTCAACCCGTACACCGGGCAGACGCTGAGGACGTTCACGGAAATGTCTGGAGATGAACTCGACGCCGCCGTCGCGACGGCGAGTGAGCGCTTCGCGGCCTGGCGGCGCTTGCCGTTCCCGGAGCGCGGGGGGTTGCTCCGCCGGGCGGCCGGGCTGTGTCGCGACCGCCGGGACGACCTGGCGAAGTCGATGGCGATCGAGATGGGTAAGCTCATCGTCGAGGGCCGCAAGGAGGTCGACCTGTGCGCCAGGATCTTCGAGTACTATGCCGAGCACAGCGAGCAATTCCTGCGGCCCCAGGCGATCCCTTCGCCGGCCGGAGACGCGACGCTGCTCAGCCAGCCTCTCGGCGTGATCCTCGGGATCGAGCCGTGGAACTACCCCTTCTACCAGGTCGTCCGCTTCGCGGCGCCGAACCTGATGGCCGGCAACGTCGTCCTCCTGAAGCACGCCTCCAACGTCCAGCAGTGTGCGGAGGCCGCCGCGGCCCTGTTCCGGGACGCGGGCTTCCCCCCGGGGGCGTACACGAACCTGGTCATCTCGTCCCGCCCCACCACCAGGATCATTGACGACGACCGGGTGCAGGGGGTGTCATTCACGGGCAGCGACGACGCGGGGGCGCGGGTCGGGGAGCAGGCCGGCCGGAACGTCAAGAAGACGATCCTGGAGCTGGGCGGCAGCGACCCGTTCGTCGTCCTCGAGGACGCCGACATGGACCTGACGGTGGAGCGGGCCGTGTGGGGGCGGATGACCAACATGGGCCAGTCGTGCGTCGCGTCGAAGCGGTTCATCCCGGTCGAGGCGGTGAGCGAGGACTTCGTCGAGCGGTTCCGGGTGAAGCTCGCCGCCCTCAAGATGGGCGACCCGCTGGACGAGTCGACCGGAGTCGCGCCGCTCTCCTCCGCACAGGCGGCGGCCCGCCTCGAGGACCAGGTCAACCGCTCGGTCGCCGCCGGAGCCCGGGTCCTCCTCGGCGGTAAGCGGCCGGACCCGCAGGGGGCGTTCTTCGAGCCCACCATCCTGACGGACGTCCGGAAGGGGATGCCCGCGTACGACGAGGAGTTGTTCGGGCCGGTCGCGGCGGTGATTGTTGTCCGCGACGAGGCCGAGGCGATCGAGGTCGCCAACGACACCCGGTACGGGCTCGGCGGCTCGGTCTACACGCGCGACGGCGAGCGCGGGCGGCGGGTCGCGGGGGAGATCGCCGCCGGCATGGTGTACGTCAATCACCCGGCCTGGATCTACGAGGACTTGCCGTTCGGGGGGGTCAAGAAGTCTGGGTACGGCCGGGAGTGCGGCGAGCTTGGCATCCACGAGTTCGTGAACAAGAAGCTGGTGGTCCGCGTCCTCCGATAACCCCGCACCTCCCGGGCGACGTACCGCTGCCCTGTCCGTAGCGCGACTTTGCCGCGCCCGCCGGCCGTTGTGACTGCGGCATGACGCCGGAACTCGCATTCCTCGCAACTGGAGTTCCCCAAAGCCGCTGGCGGGCCGCCACCGACCGAGGATCTCGACGGAGCAAGCCGGCACTGCATCCCCACTTGTCCGCACCGACCTCTCCCGCAATCGCACTCTGGGACCGAGTCGAGGAACCCATGCCACTCCGGACGAAGCCTTTTAGAGAGCCGAGCAACGAATTGCGGAGGCGAAGCGGAACCGGAGTCGCGAGCTATCCCTGGACAACCTCGGTCTGTGTGCCCTACCGGAATCGATCGGGCGACTCGCCGCACTACAAGGCGTCCGGCAGGTGTAAAGCTACCCGCAGAATGACGAAGACACGGGGGACGAGTCGTCTTGTAGGGCACGCACTGCGTGCCGGTTTGCCAGGCCAAAACCGGCACGCAGTGCGTGCCCTACGAAGCGGCTTCGCCGCGCCGGGGTCGGGTCGACTTCGTCCTCGTCATCACGGCTTGAGCGCGGCCATATTTGCGACCCACCCGCCGACGCTCGGTTCCATCCAGCTCATCACCAGGTTCGGCCAGACCCCGAGGGCGATCGCCAGGAGCGCGAACGGGATCAGCACCGCCGCCTCGCGCGGGCTCAGGTCCGGGAATGTTTTCGTCCCGGGGTTCGTGCCGAAGTACACCCGCTGCCACGCCCAGAGGAGGTAGCCGGCGGTCAGGATCACGCTCAGCACGGCCGGGACCGCCAGCGCGGGCGAGTAGCTCCAGGCGGCCATGAACACGGTGAACTCGCCGAAGAACCCGCACAGCCCCGGCAGCCCCATCGACGCGAAGAACAGGACCGCGCTCAGCCCCGAGTACAGCGGCATCGGCTCGTACAGCCCGCCGAACTTGTTCAGGTCGCGGTGGTGGGCCCGGTCGTACACCACCCCGACGATGAAGAACAGGGCCGACGCCGTGATCCCGTGGGCGACCATCTGGAACAACGCCCCGCTCACCCCCCACTCCCAGTACTTCGACCCCGACCCGGCCGACCACGCCGCCAGCCCCAGCACCACGAACCCCATGTGGCTCACCGAACTATACGCGAGCAGCTTCTTGAAATCGGTCTGGCCCATCGCCACGAACGCGCCGTACACGATCCCGATCACCCCGATCAGCCCGACCCACCACGCCAGCTCGTTCGCCGCCCACGGGCAGACCGGGAACGCCACCCGGATCAGCCCGTACCCGCCGAGCTTCAAGAGCACCCCGGCCAGGATCATGCTGATCGGCGTCGGGGCCTCGACGTGCGCGTCCGGCAGCCACGAGTGCAGCGGGACGATCGGCACCTTCACCGCGAACCCGGCGAAGAGGAGGACGAACATCAGGTACTGGAACTCCTTCGTACACACCGCCTGCGCTCTCAGCCGGTCGATCGCCGCCGCGCGATCCACCCCCGGGGAGAGCAGCTGGACCTGTTTCCCGTCGGCGCCCGTCGGCTCGTCCCGCGCGGTCGTCTTCGGCTTCACCGCCAGGCGGTCCGCCTGCCCGTTCAGGACGAGCATCACGGCCCGCCCGACCTTCGAGAGCGTGACGAAGTCGAAGGTGTGGACCTCGACCCGGGTGAGGGCCTCCTCCGCGGTGAGCCCGGGGGTCGCCTTCTGGAGCATCGTCGCCTTGGTCTTCACCTCGTCCTGGTCGACGAAATCGCGGACGTTCGCGGAGTACAGGCCGATTAATGCGACCAGCAGGCCGACGCTCCCGAGGAGCGTGTACAGCACGAACTTCAGAGCGGCGTACCGCCGCCGCCCGCCGCCCCACAACCCGATGAGGACGTACATCGGGAGGAGCATCACTTCGTAGAAGACGTAGAAGAGGAAGAAGTCGAGCGCCAGGAACGCCCCGAGCACCCCGGTCTCGAGGAGCAAGACCAGGGCGAGATACCCGCGGACGGACCGGTCGATCTTCCAGCTCGCCACCACCGCCAGGAACGTGACCAGGGCGGTGAGGACGGCCAGCGGCAGGCTGATCCCGTCCACGCCGAGGGCGAAGTCGACGTCGAACCGGTCGATCCACGGCCGGCGGGCGACCCAGTCGTCGGCGAGGTACCGGGGGACGTCGCGGGCGGCGTCGCTGGCCGCCTGGTCGGCCCGGGCGTCGAGCCGGGTGTGGACCGAGTGCAGCGGCCGGCCGCTGCGGTCCTGCTGCCGGTCGAGCATGTTGTAATAGCCGACCAGGACGCACAGGCTGACCGAGAGCGTGCCGGCGGTCCCGAACAGGGCCCACCAGCGCATGGCCTCGACCCAGCGGGACGGGAACAGGAGCAGCCCGGCGGCGAAGCCCGCCGGGAGGAAGACCAGGAGCGACATCCAGAGCAAGTCGGTCTCGGGCATTCCGTGGCCTTCTCTATCAATGTAGTCCGCTCGCTCCGCGAGCGGTCGTTTGAATGATTCCACGCACCAAGGCGGGCGGTAGGTGAAACCCGACTTCCCTGATTGTCTTGTGGCACAGGTCTCCAGACCTGTGCGGCTTCACAGGTCTGGAGACCTGTGCCACAAGAAAACAAGCCTGACCGGCCCACTTTCGTGGGTCCGTTTTCACCCGCCGTTCGCCCAAAGACTCGGGCAGCGGCTTCGTCGGCACCCACTCGCGAAGCGAGCGGACCACACTAACCACCCAGAGACAAGAGGATCCCCAACAGGGCGGCGACCGTCAAGGCCAGGAACAGGACGTAGTTCCGCAGCTGCCCGGTCTGCACGGCCCGGAGACCCTTCCCGACCGAGCCCACCGCCTGCCCGAGGGCGTTCAGCCAGCCGTCGAGGGTGAGCAGGTCGAACCGCTTCGGCGGGAGTTCGGGCTGCCCCGGCGGGGGCGGGGCGTCCGTGGGCCGCTTGTCCGCGGCGGCGGCCGCGAAGGCGAGCCGGACCGTCGGCCGGACGACCGCCGCGTCGTACATCTCGTCGAAGTACCACTTCCGCAACAGGAACGTGTACACCCCGCCGAGCTGGGCCCGGATCGCCGCCGGGTCGATCCGCGGCTTCCAGTACACGACCACCGCCAGCCCGGCCCCGAGCGCCGCCGCGATCAGCGCCATGGCGCCGGCCGTCAGGTGGTATTCGTGGGTCTCGTGCCGCTCCTCCAGGAACTGCGCCTCCACCGCCCCCGGCTCGCCCTTTTCCAGCAGGTGCCCGAGGTAGCTGGCGTCGGCGTCCCAGACGGGCGAGCCCCACGCGACCCCGATGCTGAACGCCGCGAGCACCACGAGGGGGAGGGTCATCACCGCCGGCGATTCGTGGGCGGTGGCGTGAACGTGTTCGTCCCGCGGCTTCCCGGTGAATGCCAGGAACCAGAGCCGGAACATGTAGAACCCGGTCATCGCGGCGGTCAGGAGCGGGAGCAGGAACAGGAGGATGTGTTCCTTGTGGACCAGCCCGAACCCGAGCGCGGACCCGATGATCATGTCCTTGCTGTACCACCCGCTGAACAGCGGGGCCCCGGTGATCGCGAGCACGCCGACGAGCATGGTCAGGGCGGTGACCCTCATCTTCGGGTAGAGCCCGCCCATCTTCCGCAGGTCCTGCTCGTGGTGGCACCCGAGGATCACGCTCCCCGACCCGAGGAAGAGGAGGGCCTTGAAGAAGGCGTGGGTGAGCAGGTGCAGGAGCCCGGCCACCCACCCGCCGACCCCGAGGGCGAGCATCATGTACCCGAGCTGGCTGCACGTCGAGTACGCCAGCACCCGCTTGATGTCGGTCTGGACGAGGGCGATGGTGGCGCTCACGAACAGCGTGACCGCCCCGGTGTACGCGATGACGAGGAGCACCTCGGGGGCGAAGAGCGGGAACGCCCGGCCGACGAGGTACACCCCGGCCGCGACCATCGTCGCGGCGTGGATGAGCGCCGAGACCGGGGTCGGGCCTTCCATCGCGTCCGGCAGCCAGGTGTGCAGCGGCACCTGGGCCGACTTCCCGACGCACCCGAGGAAGATCCCGAGGCCCATCACCACGAACAGCCAGTACGGCATCGCCCCGTACGAGAAGTACGTCGGGCGGGCGTCCGGCCAGAAGCCGTCCTCGGCGTCGTGTTCGGCCCCGTCACCGTGACGGGAGGTGTGTGCGTGGGGCCCGAGCCCGTGGTAGTGCCTCGGGTTCTCCCACCGGATGGGAAACAGAGCCAGGTGCGACCCGGTACCCGCCTCCGCCGGGAGCACGTACCGGCGGTCCCCGTCCTCGTCGACCTTCGGATTCACCCGCACCAGCCGATCGGCGTACTCGAGCCGGCCGTGGGTGTCCCGCTCCGGCGACCGGACCCGCCGGGTCATCTCCTCGAAGTTCAGCGTGCCGAGAGACGTCCACGCGATGAGGATGCCGACCAGGAACCCGGCGTCGCCGATCCGGTTCACGATGAACGCCTTGTTCGCCGCCCGCGCGGCCGACGGCCGCTCGTAGTAGAAGCCGATCAGGAAGAACGAGCAGAGGCCCACCAGCTCCCAGCTCACGAACACCTGGAACAGGTTGTCCGCGACGATCAGGTTGAGCATCGAGAAGCAGAACAGCGACAGGTAGAGGAAGAACCGGCCGTACCGCCCGCGGCGGCGGAACCCGTGCTCGGTCCCGGGGCCGTGGCCGTCGTGGTGCGCCGGGTGTGCGGGCGGGTGCGCCGCGGCCTCGGGCGGGTCTTCGGGCCGGGGCCTCGGGGTCTGGGCGTCGACCTCGTGGTCCTCGACCACCTCGTCCGTCTCGTCCTTCATGTACCCGATCGAGAAGACGAAGATCCCGGTGCCGATCACCGTGACCATCGCGAACATGAGCGCCGAGAGGTGGTCGATCCGGTAGCCGAGTTCGAGGGCGAGCGAGAGCCCCGGGGGGGTACGCCGGCGGTCGCCGCCGCGGTTCTCCCATTCGCCGGGCGGGGCGCTGTCCGCCGCGCCGATCCGCACCCAGTCGACCCGCTCGCCCCACCGGGCCGCCCGCTGCTCCGGGCTCAGGTCCGCCCGATACCCGTCCGACAGGAACAGCACGAGCCCGGTGACCGCGAGGGCGGCGGCGGCGGCCATGCACCCGGTCGCCCAGTACGCGCCGGTCTTGAGCGGGCGGTCCCCGCCGAGCAGCCAGTACACCGACGACGCGGTCCCGCCGACCTGCCGGTACGGCCGGCACAGGCACCGCACCCCGCCGATGCCGAGCATCACGACGAACGCGGCCAGCGGGAGCAGCGTGGCCACGACGTACAGGCGGCCGGGGGTGGCGTCGAACCAGTCGGGCATGGTGTTTTTTGGTGTTTAGTGTTTGGCGTTTAGTGTTTGAGCCTCGCGTTCGGGTTGGGGCCCGCCGGCTCCCGAGTTCGGTTCGAAACCCCGAACCTGAAGTCCGAAGACCAAACAACCAAACACTAAACACCAAACACTAAACACCAAATGCAAATACTACCCCTTCAACTCGTCCGCCTTGTCCACGTCGACGGTCGCGTGGTTGTTGTAGAAGTTCAGGATGATGGCCAGGGCGACGGCGGCCTCGGCGGCGGCGAGGACGATCACCATCAGGGCGAACACCTCGCCTTCGAGTCGGAATACGGGGTTATAGCGGGCGAACGCGACGAAGTTCACGTTCGCCGCGTTGAGCACCAGTTCCACCCCCATCAGCACCCCGATCGCGTTCCGCTTGGTGGCGACGCACACCACCCCGCACACGAACAGGAACGCGGACAGGACCAGGAACGGCGGCAGCCCGAGTTCGGACATAATAATGTAAAATTTAAAGGGTAAAATTTAAATGTCAGGACGGTCCTGCTTGTCCATTCCTCCGGGTAGAAACGACGATCGCCGCGAGAATGTTGCAAAGCTCAGTTGCCTCCTGAACGAGTTCCGGCACAGGTGCTGCTGTGTGGAGTTCGGCGGCCAGTATAGTTCGAAGCCAGTAGCGGGCCTCGCGTGCCTCCTTGAGAGCGATCATCATCTTTGCGATGAAGTCCTTCCGCCCCTGCCCGCCTTGCGCTTCCTCCACATTTGCCCCGACGGATGTTCCCGACCGGAGCAACTGGTTCGCGACCACCCGTCGCGCGCCCGCCCGACGTCCCAGCGTCTCGGAAAACTTGATGATCGCGACCCCGAATTGAAAGGTGCGATCGACGATGTCCCTCTGTGGTCCAGTCCGGGCCGAGGTTTGCGGGTACATCCTTTTTACCTTTTACATTTTATCTTTTAAATTTCTCGGTATTCGTCCGTCGTTTCGCGCGTGCGAGGTAGGCCGCGCCGACCAGCACGACCAGCAAGTGGACCGACACGATCTCGAACGGGAGCAGGTACGCGACCGGGGTTCGGGGGATCGTGGTCCCGGCCGGGACACCGGTCACCTCGCCCGGCTGAGACGTCTCGGTCACCCCCAGGAACGCCAGCCCGAGCGGCCCGCTCCCGGGGAGTTCTCCGCCCCCGCCGGCCACCCCTTTCGGGCCACCCGGCCCGAGTGTCACGGCGACGATCAGCCCGAACAGTACCGCCCCCAGCACTCCGCCCACGGCCCACTCGGCGGGCCGGGTCTTCAGGGATTGCAGCGGCCCCTGGGCGGTCAGCATGACGCCGAACACGACCAGCACCAGCGTCCCGCCGACGTACACGATCAGCTGGGCGGTCCCGAGGAATTCGGCCCCGAGCAGGAAGTACGTGAGCGACACCCCGATCAGGGTGAACAGGAGCCAGACCGCGGACCGGACGATGTTCCGGGACAGCACCACTCCGAGGGCGGACACCCCGGTGGCGGCGGCGAGGGCGGCGAACAGGATGACCGGGAGGGACATCGGGACGGGCAGGCTCCGGGGGGAGGACGGCTCCGGGGTGAGGTTAAGGGATACGGCCCGACCGCCCCGTTCGCAAGCGCTTTCTGCCGAGTCCGCGCGGGGGGGTGTAAGCCTCCCGAGTCTCGATTCGGCATCTGAATCCGTGTGAGCTTGGGGGCTCACGCTCCCGGCTCGCCGGCTTTTGCCGCCGTCAGCGGCGTCGACCGCCCGGCCCACACGCCGGGCAACTGACCCGCCGGGCCGGTCGCCGGCGGCGGGCGGAGGATCACGCTCCCCGCCACGCCCAGCACCAGCGCCAGCGACCCGAACGCCAGCACGAACCGCGTACCCGTCGTCAGCCAGGCCGGGGCCAGCAGCAGCCACACGCACACGCCCACCAGCAGGACACAGCTGATCGGCAGGAAGTACTGCAGGCAGGTCATCATCACCTGGTCGATCCGGAGCCGCGGGAGCGACCACCGCATCCACATCATCACCAGCACGAGGACCGAGCACTTGCCCGCGAAGACGACGAAGTTCAGCAGGTTCCCGGCCCAGAAGCCCCACTCCACGGTCGGTTCGAACGGCAGGACCCCGGTGTGCCACCCGCCGAGGAACAGTAACACCGCCAGCCCGCTGACCGCGAACATGCTCCCGTATTCCGCCAGGAAGAAGATCGACCACCGGAACCCGCTGTACTCGGTATGGAACCCCGCGACGAGTTCGCTCTCCGCCTCGGCGAGGTCGAACGGGGCCCGCTTGCAGCTGGCCGTCGCGGTGACATAGAAGATGACGAACGCGGCGAACGTGAACGGGTCGTGGAAGACGTTCCAGTCCCAGAACCAGCCGGTCTGCTGCCGGCCGATCGTATTCAGGTTCAGCGTCCCGGTGACGCACACCGGGACGACCACGCACATCGCCCGCGGGACCTCGTAGCTCACCACCTGCGCGGCCTCCCGCACCCCGCCGAACAGCGACCACTTGCTCGCGGACGCGTACCCGGCCAGCACCACCCCGAAGACCTCGCTCGACAGGACCGCGAGCATGAAGAACGCGGAGACGTTCAGGTCCTTCGCCACCAGCCCGTCCCCGAACGGGAGGGCCAGGAACCCGCAGAAGCTCGCGCAGAACGCGAGGTACGGGGCGAGCCGGAAGAGGAACCGGTCGGCCCCGGTGGGGACGTGGTCTTCCTTCGCGATCAACTTGATCCCGTCGGCGAGGGACTGGAGCAGCCCGAACGGGCCGACCCGGGTGGGGCCGAGCCGGTCCTGGATGCGGCCGGACACCTTCCGCTCGGCCCAGATCGCCAGGAACGCGGCCACCCCGATGAACCCGAAGATGAGCCCCGCCGCCGTCGCCCCGACGGCGACGAGGTTCCACGGATACGCAAGGTATTCGGACCAGAACTCGGGCACGGCGACCGGCCCTCCGGAAACAGGCGATTGGTTGGGTCTCGGGTCTCGGGAAAGACAACCGCGCGATATACGACGTCCCGGGTGGTGATCCTCGACAGACCCGAGACCCGACAGACCCGACAGACCCGACCGGCCTTCCGCGGCGGCCCGCCGCGGCGTACGCTACGCCCGTCCGGCCCGGGTGCTGTTCGGAAATTTTACCGAACCGCCCGGCGAGGTGCCACATGGGGGCCGCGGTGAATCACCTCCGGTCACGATTCGGACCCGCCTTCCGCCGGCCGTTCACCCGGCGCCCGGGGAACGCGGTGCTCCCCCCCGCCGTCCGGTCCCGCGCCGGGCCGGCCGAGACCGCCCCCGCCGACCCGCACGGCCGCGACCCGAAGCTCGCCCGGCTCGAAGCGGTGCTGATGATCGCCGACGAACCCCTCCCCGCCCGCCGTCTCGCCGACGCGGCCGGGCTCGCCGACGCGGCCGAGGCCCGCCGCCTGGTCGACCGGCTGCGGCAGCTCTACGACGCGGCCGGGTCGGCGTTCCAGGTCGAGGAGATCGCCGGCGGGTATCAACTCCTCACCCGCGCGGCCTACCACCCGTGGCTGACCCGGCTGAAGCGGACCGGGCACGAACTCCGCCTGACCGGGGCGGCGATGGAGACGCTGGCGGTGATCGCGTACAAGCAGCCGGTGATGCGGGCCGAGGTGGAGCAGGTCCGCGGGGTGGCGTGCGGGGAGGTGGTCCGGCAGTTGATGGAGAAGGGGCTGGTCCGGATCACCGGCCGGCACGACTCGCTCGGCCGCCCCCAGCTGTACGGGACCACCAAGAAATTCCTCCAGGCGTTCGGGCTCAACTCGCTCAAAGATTTGCCCGAGGTTGAGGCGCTCCGGGCGGGCCGCCCGGCCGGCCCGTGACCGGGCGGGCCACGCCGCCGGGAATAACACTCCATCACACTACCAATTGGGCAAAATGTGAGGCCGCCGACTTCACATCCGTGTGGCCGCACGCTACATCATACGGTGTGGGCGGTTGACATATCCGAGTCTCACACCGGGGGCATGCGATGGCGCGGGCGAAAGCAGAGAAGGCCGAAGCCGAGAACGAAAGCGGCGAGGGCGTGAGTCAGATGGACATGGTGAGGGCGGCCCTGGGGGAGCTGGGGCCGGGCGCCAAGCCGCAAGCCGTCCAGGATTATATCCTGTCGAAATTCAACAAGGAACTGCCGAAGACCATCATCTCGAACTACAAATCGAACCTGAAGAAGAAGGGTGAATTGGGCGGGGTCGGTCGGGGCCGCCGGGGCGGCGCCGGCGGGAGCCTCCACCTGGAAGACCTGGAGGCCGTCCGCGGCCTGGTCAACCGGCTCGGGGCCGATCAGGTCGTTCGGCTGGTAGAAGTGCTGGCGTAAAAGAAGTGGCCGCGGGTGGCGACGCGGAAGCCCGTGGTGCCGGAATGACGGCGGGCGTCTGACCGGAGTTTCACTCTTGCCGGGCCGGCGGTGCCATCATTCTCACCACGCCGCCAGGCGTATGGTGGCGGGCGTGTGGTGGAATGGCAGACACAGCGGACTTAAAATCCGCAGCCCCGAAAGGGGCGTGTGGGTTCGAATCCCACCACGCCCATTGAAAATGAAACCCATACCCGCTTCTCTCCGCGGGTGGGCATCCTACTTCTCCGGCTCACTTCTTGAACATCGGCCCGGTCCGGTCCCCGCGGGACAGCATGTAGGCCATCAGGTCGAACACCTCGTCCTCCGCGAACGTGTCCAACAGCCCCGCGGGCATCATCGAGATCTTCGACGTCTTCATCGAGTCGATCAGCTTCCGATCCACCTTCACCGTCGACCCGGGGTCGAGCATGTTGGTGTTCACGCTCACCTCGTCGTTGTTCAGGTTCACGATCCGCCCGACCACGACCCGCTCGTCCGTCGTCCGGATCTCGACTGCCGCGTACTGGTCGCTGATCTCCTTGCTCGGGTCGATCACCGATTCGAGCAGGTCGCGCGGGCCGAACCGGCCGGCCACCCCGGTCAGGTCCGGGCCGTGCGCCCCGCCCTCGTTGTCGTACCGGTGGCAGCCGAAACACTTCGCCGCCGCGAACAGCTTCCGCCCGCGGTCGAAGTCCCGCCCGCCCTTGAGTCCCTTCTCCAGGGCCGGGGCGAGGTCGGCCACCTTGTACGCCTTCACGAACGGCCGCGGCTCGTCCTCCGGCAGTTTGACCGAGCCCGGGGCGGCGTTGATGATCGGGTTGAGAGCGGCCACCTCTTGCGGCGTGAGGGTCTTCACCGCGTCCTGCTTGACGAGCCGGAGGAACCCGCCGAAACTGGCCCCGCCGGCGTAGTTCGCTGCCTTCAGGAACCAGGTGAAGTACTCCGTCCGCAGTTCCGGCGTCCACCCGGTCCGGAGCACCCGCAGGGCCCGGGCGTACTCCAGTTGCTCCTCCTGCGTCGGGGCGTCGCGGAGGAGTTTCATGGTCTTCGCCGCCGCGGTCGGGGCGTCCAGATAGATGAGCACCTGGCAGAGTTCGCCGCTCACGAACCGGTTCTTGTCCGGGAAGACCGGGTCGAATTTGGCGACCGCCGCCTTCGTCTCGGCCTCGGTCGGCTTCCCGAACCGGTTGAACAGGATGTGGTACACGCGGATCAGGTCGAGCTTCTGCTCGTCGGCGAGCATGGCGAATTCGATGCGGCCGAGGGCGTCGACGATCTTCGCCCGCAGGGCCGGGTCGGCGGGCGGGTCAGTCTGCTTGCGGTGGGACGGGTCGGGGGCCGACACGCGGGTGAGAGCGAGGAGGGCGTGGATCGCCTTCGCCGGGTCCTTCTCGACGAGCGCCCGGGCGGCCCACAGGTCCGGGGTCTGGTGCTCCAGCGCGACCCGCGCGGCGTACTGAATGAACCGGTCCTTGGTGTCGAGTTCCTTCCATGCCGCGTCGACCGCCGGATCGCCGATCTTCGTGTGGAACGACTCCAGCCGGAGGCGGGTGGTCCGGGCCGCCTCCGAGATCCCGGCGTCCGTGACCGTGATGATTTTCGGCGGGTTGGCGGCACCTTCACCCGTGTATGTCACCCGGTACAGACCGGACTTGGTCTTCCGCCCGCCGATCGTGAAGTACAGCGCCCCGTCCGTGGGGTTGATGACGAGGTCGGTGAGGGGGAGCGGGGTGCCGGTGACGAATTCTTCCGCCGCCGCCGTGTACGCACTCCCCTCGGGCCGCAGGTGGACGGCGTACAGTTTCCCGTAGCTCCAGTCGCACATGAAGAACGCGTCCTGGTACTTCTGCGGGAACTTGGCCCCGTACCCGAAGCACACACCGGTCGGCGAACCGGGCCCGATGTTGAGGACCGGCGGGAGGCTGTCCGGGTAGTACGCCGGCCACTTCCCGGCCCCGTTCCGCCAGCCGAACTCGCTCCCGCTGGTGACGAGACAGACCCGGGTCGGCCGGTACCACGGGGTGTTGAAGTCCCATTCCATGTCCGCGTCGTAGGTGAACAGGTCGCCGTTCTTGTGGTACGCCGCGTCGTACTGATTCCGGAACCCGACGCTGTACAGCTCCCAGGTCTTGCCGTCGGGCGTCACGTTGTAAATCGCCCCGCCCGGCCCGAGCACGCCGGCCATGAACCCGTTCCCGTCCGGCAGGCGGGGGAGTAGGTGGTCCTCGCCCCAGACCGGCGGGACGCGGGTGGTGTCGAACTTCGTGAGCTTCGTCTGGTTCCCGCAGACCACCGTCAGCCGCTTCCCGTCCGGGTGCGGGATGACGGCGTGCGGGCCGTGCTCCCCGCCCCCGCCGTCGAACGCCCGGAGGAGTTCGACCTTGTCCGGGATGTCGTCGCCGTCCGTGTCGGTCACCCGGTACAGCCCGCTCTTGTCCGGGGCGTTCACGACGACGTAGAGGGCGTCGAACGCCCAGAGGAGCCCCTGGGCCATGCCGATCCCGGGGAGCTGGTCGACTTTCGTATCCCCGGGCTTTCCGCCGATCGGGGGCGGGGTGACCCGGTAGAGGGCGCCGTACTGATCCGACACGATGAGCCGGCCCTTCGGGTCGGCACACATGCACACCCACGAGCCCTGTTGGGTCTTCGGCACCGAGTACAGGAGTTCGACCTTGAACCCCTTGGCGACTTTCATCGTCGCGGGGTCGGTCGCGGGCGGTTCCGGGGCAGCGACCGGGGGGGCCGCGACCACCTTCGGCGTTCCTTTCCGTCTCGGCTGGGCGGCCACATCCGGCCCGGCGGTGAGACCGACCAGCAAGGCGGCAAGGCCGAACAATGCGAGCGCAACGCACAGACGCGACATCGGCAAGACTCCTTCCGGGAGTGATGTGTGGAGGGCAGTATACCCGGGCGGCGGGAATGCCGACACCTCGTCCGGCGTGACGGGTTGCGGTGCGCGATCGACCCCCACGACCGCGCAAATTGTGATTTGGGCGTAACCGGTCGGGCTCGCGAGCGATTCGGCCATTTTCGGGAGGTCGACGTCCTCGGATCTGGGTGCCTACACCGGTCAGGAGACCGGTGCCACGACACCACTCGATCGGATCGTGGCACCGGTCTCCTGACCGGTGCAGCAAAACCCTTCAACGACGCGACCGGGCCACCGGGTACGCCCTTGTGAGTTCTTAATCTTTCTTACCCGCAGCCGCCGGCAGCTCGGCGATCCGGATGTTGCGGAAAAGCAGGTCGGTGGTGGGGTCGTGGCCCTGGATCGAGAGGTGGCCCTTCCCGGTCTTCAGCCCCTGGCGGGCGTTGTCGGCCGGCTTGCGGTCGTCGGTCCAGGCGACCGTCTGATAGCCGTTCACCCAGGTCGCGATGTGTGGGCCGTTCGCGACCACGGTCATGGTGAACCACTCGTTATCGTTGCTCACCACCTTCCGGGCCGCGACCCGGCGGTAAATCGCCCCGGTGCCGTAGTCGACCGGCTTCGACCGGTCGTCGCCCAGATAGCCGTTCTGGATCTGGGTCTCGTACCCCTGCTGGTACTGGTTCGGGAGGCAGCGGAAGAAGATGCCGCTGTTGAGCCACTTCCCGTTCGTCTTGCACTCCAGTTGCAGCACGAAGTTGTCGAACTGCTTTTCGGTCTGGAGGTCGCCGGGGCCGTTCTTCGCGCCCAGCTCGCCGTCCCTGGTCACCTCGAACTTGGTGGCCGCCCGCTTCGGGTCGCCGTCGAACACCTTCCAGCCGTCGAGGCTTTTGCCGTTGAAGAGGGGTTTGAGCCCGGCCGGCTTGAGTTTGACCGAGTGGACCGTGAGTTTACCGCCCGCGGGCACGACGATCTCGACCGCCGGCGGGCCGGCCGTCGTCACTTCGGCGTCCACTCGGGCTACCCCGTCCGGGCCCACGTTCAGGTTACTGCCCACCCCCGATCCGCCCGGCCCGGTCCGGACCTTGACGTTCAGCCGGGTGGGTTGGTTGGCCAAGCCGAGACTGCAGGACGCCGAGACGTCCTTGAACACGACCGACCCGGCCCCGCCGGTTTCCATCCGCAGTTCGTACGCGCTGAGGCCCGTCGTCAGGGTGGCCGTCGTCGCCTTTTCCCCGCCCAGGAGGAACACGCCGTCCTTGACCTTCGCCTCCCCATCAACCTTCCACCCGAACGTCGTCTCGCCGTCGAACAGGAGCAGCCAGCCGTCGGCGATTTCCTTCGGGGTGAGGGTGTTCGGCCTCGGCTTGTCGGCGGCGAACGCCGGGCCGGCAACGAACAGCGCGGCGACCACGAGCAGCAGGCGGGGGAGCGGCACAGGACACCTCGGGGTGGCGGTGTAGGGCCGGCTGGGCCGGCCGTTGGGGTTGTCGGCGGCCGGCCCAGCCGGCCCTACATGATCGATTCCGCGACCGCGGCGGGCAAGCCCTCGCGGTAGCTCGGGTATCGCGGCACCCAGCCGAGTTGCTCCCGGGCAGCGCGGTTCGACACCCGCCGGTTGGCCGCACCGGCTTCGGCCCGGTGGTCGAACCGCGCCGGCGGGGCGTTCAAGAGCTGCGCGAGCAGGGTGTAGAAGTCGCGGCGCGAGACCGGCTCGTCGTCCGCGATGGTGTACGTCCCGCCGGGAACGGCCTTCATTTCCGCCGCGAGGACGGCGCCCGCCCCGTCATCGACGTGGATCAGGTTGAGCCACTTGTCCGCATCGCCGACCAGCGGCTCGCCCTTGAGGAGCAGCTGTTTCCGCAACAGCCGGTCGGGGCCGTAGATCCCGGCGAACCGCAGGACGATCGCGCCCGGTAACCGCGCCCGCACCAGCTGTTCCGCTTCGAGAACGACCCGGCCCGATTCCTCCGCCGGTTCGGTAGGCGATGCCTCGTCGACCCAGCTCCCGTCGGTCTGTCCGTAAACGCCTGTGCTGGAGACGTAGACGAACCGCTCCGGCGGGCGAATCGTACCGAGAACGTGCCCGAGGCCGTGAACGTACACCTCCTGCATCGTCTTACCGGAACCCCGGTCCGTGCCGACGGCGTAGAGCACGACCCGGGCCGGGGGTAGGCCCCGCAACGTGGCCGGGTCGAGGACGTCGCCGACGACCGGTTCAACCCCCAACGCGGCGAGCGCGGCGGCGTTGCGGCGGGTAAGAGCTGCGACCCGGCGGCCGGCCGCGACCCACCGGGCCGCGACCCGGCGGCCGAGGTACCCACAGCCGATGATCAGAGCGTCGACCGTGGGGGGTGCCATCCGCGTCCAGTTCGGCTAACTATTTCAGTCAGTGGCCGTTGGTTCAGATTGTACCAGCCGCCCGTCCGCCGTCCCGCCGGGCTGAACGCCGGCAAGTCCACGGCTGCCGCAGGAAGGTTCTCGATGTCAATCGGTGAGTCCGCCCCGGCCCTGCCGCCCGCCAAGGCCTCGCCCCTTGCCGGCGCCGCCCCCACGCCCCCACCGGACACCCTCCTCCACCTCTCCCTCAACGGCCCCGTGCCCGGCCCGCCCGCCGAACCCGCCCCGCCGACCGTCCCGACCGGGCCCGCCGACCTCGTCCGCCGGCCGGCGGTCTGGGAACGGGTCGCGTGGTATGCCGGGGCGGCGGTCCTCACCTGCCTCTTCCTCGTCGGCGGACTCCGGCTCGACGCGGTCGACCTCCACTCCCCGCTCTCCTACGACGGCGACGTCCTGCTCATCATGCCGATGGTGAAGGCCACGATGGAGCGGGGGAGCCACTGGCGGAACGAACGGCTGGGCTACCCGGGCGTCCAGGAACTGCACGACTTCCCCGTGATCGACCACCTGCACTTCGCGCTCATCTGGCTGCTCGGCAAGGCCGTCCCCGAGTGGGTGGTGGTGTACAACCTGTACTTCCTGCTCACCTGGCCGCTGACCACGCTGACGGCCATGTACGCATTCCGCTACCTCCGGCTCACCCTCCCGATGGCGGCGGTCGGCGGCATCCTGTACGCCTTCCTGCCGTACCACTACCTGCGGGGCGAGTCGCACTACTTCCTGGCCGCGTACTGGGTCGTCCCCCTGTCCTGGCTCCCAGCCCTGGCCGTGTGCCGGGGGGACCTCCCGTTCTTTCGCCGCGACCCGGACGGCCGGTACCGGGTCTCGCTCCGCCGGTGGGAGACGCTGTGGCAGGTGCTCCTCGGGGCGGCGACCGCGTCCGCCGGGGCGTACTACGCGTTCTTCGCCTGCGCGCTCTACTCCGCCGCCGGGGTGTACGGGTGGGTCGTCCACCGGACGTGGAAGGCGGCCGCCGCGGCCGGGGTGCTGGCCGCCCTGGTCGCCGGGTTCGGGGTCGTGAACCACCTGCCGACGTTCGCCTACACGGCGGAGTACGGCCGGAACTCGGTCGCCGAGCGGGCCCCGGAAGAGGGCGAGATCTACGCCCTCAAGATCGCCCACCTCGTCCTGCCGGTCGACGGGCACAACCTGATCGCCCTGGGTCGGCTGAAGAGCATGTACAACACGGGCATGCGGCCCCTGAACAACGAGAACACGTGCGCGTCGCTCGGGGCAATCGGGGCGGTCGGGCTGTTGGTCCTGTTGGCCGTCCTCCTGCTCCCGGGACGGCGGGGGTGGCCCTACGGGCCACTCTCCGCGATGGCCGGGTTCATCGTCCTGTTCGCGACGATCGGCGGGTTCGCGAGCCTGTTCAACCTGCTCGTGTTCGACCAGATCCGGTGCCCGAACCGGTTCAGCATCTATCTGGCGTTCGTCTGCCTGTTCGCCGCCCTCTGGCCGGTCGACCGGTTCCTGGTCACCCGGACCGGGTGGGCCCGGTGGCTACGATACCCCGGGGCGGCCGCCCTGGTCGCCCTCGGGATCGCCGACCAGACCCCGACCGCGTGGTTCGGCCTGCCGATCATCGAGCTGACGAAGAAGGAGGCGGACCGGTTCCAGGCCGACCGCCGGTTCTTCGCGCGGGTCGAGGAACAGATGCCCCCGGGGGCGAAGATCTTCACCGTCCCGTACATCCCGTTCCCCGAGGTGCCCGCGGTCCACCGGATGAACACCTACGAGCACGCCCGCGGGTATTTGCACACGGACACCCTGGTCTGGAGCTACGGGGCGATGAAGAACCGGGAGGTGGACGCCTGGCAGCAGCAGCTCGCCCACCGGCCCCGGAACGAACTCCTGCACCGGATCGTGGTCCGGGGGTTCGACGGGCTGTTCGTCGACAAGCGGGGATTCCAGATCACCCAGCCGGACGCGGGGGACGCCTTCATCGCCGACATCAAGCGGGAGGCGGAGAAGAACGGGCAGGTGAAGATCCCCGTCCTCTATCACGAGGACGGGCAACAGGTCTTCCTCGACCTCCGGCCGTACCGGGACTGGCTGGTCCGGCAGGACCCGATGTTCTTCGAAGAAGAAGCAAAGCGGGAGCGGGAGTGGGGGACGATGATCTGGCTGCAGGGGTTTGCCAGTCAGGAGCCGGCCGGGCTGAAGGACCGGATGCGGTGGGCGTACAGATCCGCGACCGCGCGCGTCATCAACCCCGCCAACCGGACTCGCAAGTTCAGGCTGGTCGCCACCTTCGGGGTGGACTCGAAGGGGGAGTTCCGGATCTGGGTCGACGGCGGGGGGCTCATCCAGTTGAACAAGGACGGCGGGCCGGGCCCCTGGGTTGATGAGATGGTGCTCGGGAAGAACGACGGGGACTGGGACCCCGGGGTGCGGAACTACGGGCCGCAGCGGGTGTACGAGATCGAGGTGCCCCCGGGCCAGCACGTCGTCAAGTTCCGCTGCCAGGTGCCGCCCAAGTTCATGCCCGCCTCCCCGCCGTTCTGCTTCTTCCTCAAGGACGTGTCGTTCGTGGAAGTGAAGTAGCGGGCGGGGAAGAAAAAGCGGACGATCTACCCGGATCACGGCCCCGGTCGGCCCCTTTGGGCAACCGGAGCCGGTCGGCTGCCGCCCGGGGGGCTCGTATAATTGGGTGTCCTCCCAATACGGTCCTTCCTCTTCCCGTAGCGAGGCATTTGCTCATGTCTTTCTCCGCCCCGGCGGGCGCCTTGAGCCCGACCAAGCACCCGCCGGTCACGCTGTTCAGTGGGTCCCCGACGTACCTGATGGCCGCCCAGCAGCTGCGCACCGTGGCCGGGGTGATCGACCTCGACCCCGGGATCGCCGAGCGGCTGTCGGTCCCGAAGCGGTCCCTGGTGGTGAACATCCCGATCCGGATGGACGACGGGGCGGTCCACACGTTCATCGGGTACCGGGTCCAGCACTCGCTCACCAGCGGGGCGAGCAAGGGCGGGCTGCGGTACGACCCGCAAGTGGACCTCGGGGAGGTCGCCGCCCTGTCCATGTGGATGACCTGGAAGTGCGGGATCATGAACCTCCCGTTCGGCGGGGCGAAGGGCGGGGTGGCGTGCGACCCGGCCGTCCTGAGCTCGGGGGAGAAGGAGCGGCTGACCCGCCGGTTCACCGAGGAGGTGCAGTCGATCATCGGCCCGCGGGTGGACGTGATGGCCCCGGACATGGGGACCGACGAACAGACGATGGCCTGGATCTACGACACCTACTCGATGAAGGTCGGGTACGCCTGCCCGGAGATCGTGACCGGCAAGCCGGTCGAGCTGGGCGGGTGCGTCGGCCGGCGGGAGGCGACCGGCCGCGGGGTGGTGTACTGCGTCCGGGCGGCCCTGGAGGAACTCAACATTGCCCCGGAGCAGGCCACGGCGGTCGTCCAGGGGTTCGGGAACGTCGGGTCGGTGACGTGCGAGGAGCTCCACAAGATCGGGACGAAAGTGGTCGCGGTCGGCGACCGGTACGGGGCGATCCGCAACCCGAAGGGGCTCGACGTCCCGGCCCTGCTCCGGTACACGGCGGACGCGAAGAACAAGTTGAAGACGGTGGTCGGGTTCCCGGGCGCGGAGGAGATCGGCCCCGACGAACTGTTGTCGACGAGGTGTACGGTGCTGGTCCCGGCGGCGATGGAGCGGGTGATCACCGGGGCGAACGCGGGCAAGCTGCGGTGCCGGGTCCTGGCCGAGGCGGCGAACGGCCCGACCACCCCGGACGCCGACGCCATCCTGGCGAGCAGCGACACGTACATCATCCCGGACGTCCTGTGCAACGCCGGTGGGGTGACGGTGTCGTACTTCGAGTGGGTGCAGGACATCCAGCAGTTCATGTGGAGCGAGGACGACGTCAACAACGAGCTCCGGAAGCTCATGATGAACGCCTTCGGCCGGGTGCGGAAGCTGGCGAAGGACCGGAACCTGTCGAACCGGATGGCCGGGCTGAGCCTGGGGGTTCAGAAGGTGGCCACCGAGCAGGCCAAGCGGGGCCTGTTCCCGTGACCCGGGGCGGTTAACGCAACAGCTCGGGAATCACGTGCCCGTGCACGTCGGTCAGCCGGCGGTCGATCCCGTCGTGCCGGACGGTCAGCTTCGTGTGGTCGATCCCGAGCAGGTGCAGGATGGTAGCGTGGAGGTCGTACACTTCCGTCGGGTGCTTGCGGTCGGCCGGCTTGTACCCGAACTCGTCACTCGGGCCGTGGGTCACCCCGCCCTTCACCCCGCCTCCGCAGAGCCAGTTGGTGAAGCAGTACGGGTTGTGGTCGCGGCCCTTCCCGCCCTGCGAACTCGGCATCCGGCCGAACTCGGTGGTCCACAGGACGATCGTGTCGTCGAGGAGGCCGAGGCGTTTCAGGTCAGCGATCAGCGCGGCGGCCCCGCGAGCCATGCCGTAAGCGAGCGGGCCGTGGTCCCGCTTCACGTCCTCGTGGCTGTCCCAGTTCCGCCGCGGAAAACCGTTGTCGTTCCCGCTCCAGACCTGCACGAACCGCACCCCGCGATCCAGGAGCCGGCGGGCGACGAGACACTTCCGGCCGAAGTAGTCCGTCTCTTCCACCGGGTTGATCTCCTTGTCGAACGCCGACTTCCCGTGGTCGAGCCCGTACAGCTTGAGGACGTGGGCCGGCTCCTTCGAGAGGTCGAGGGCCTCGGGGGCGGCCAGCTGCATCCGGGCGGCGAGTTCGTAACTCCGGATCCGGGCGTCGAGCCGCTCGTCGCCGGCCCGGGTGGCGGCGTGGCCGCGGTTGAGCTTCGTCATCAGATCGATCCCGGCCCTATCCCCGGCCGGGGTGACGAACTTCGCCCGCTCGTCCGGGAAGAGGTCCTCGATCGGGTTCTTCGCCCCGGGATAGATGACCGTACCCTGGTGCTGGGCCGGGAGGAACGCGCTGTCCCAGTTCTTGGTCCCGTTCGACGCGAGCCCGCGGTGGTCGGGCAGGACCACGAACGTCGGCAGGTTCTCGTTCATGCTGCCGAGCCCGTAGCTGACCCAGCAGCCCATGCCCGGAAACCCCGGACGGTTGAACCCCGTTGTCTGGAGCAGCGTACCCTGCGAGTGGACCCCGGTCTTGCCGACCATGTTGTGGACGAAGGCCAGCTCGTCGACCACGTCGCCGAGCGGGGCGACGACTTCCGAGAGCCTCTTCCCGGACCTGCCGTACGGCTTGAACTCCCAGAGGGGCCGGAGCCACGGGCCGAGGCCGTTTTGGAAGGCTTCAACGGGTTCGCCGAACTCGGCCGGCTGGCCGTGCCGCTTGACGAGTTCGGGCTTGTAGTCGAACAGGTCGACGTGGCTCGCCCCGCCGGCCATGAAGAGCTGGACGACCCGTTTGGCTTTCGGGGCGTGGTGCAGCCCGCCGTTGGCGAGCGCCCCGTCGCGGCCGAGCAGGGTGGCGAGGGCAATCCCGCCGAGCCCGCCGCCGGAATGCCAGAGGAAGTCGCGCCGGTTCATGGAATCATCCGAAAAGGCAAAGGATTCACCACAGAGTCACAGAGAGCACAGAGGAAATACCAAAACAGAGAGCAGATCATGTTGAATACGACTTCTTAACACGCTTTTCTCTCCTCCTCTGTGTCCTCTGTGACTCTGTGGTGAATCTTCTGTTTTCTCTTCCCGCCTCAATCAACGAACACGAATTCGTTCAGGTTCAGGATCACCCGGCAGGCGTTCGCCAGGCCGTGCTCTTTCGCGTATCCCGTTAGCGCGTCCCGTTCCGCGTCCGTGGGGTTTCGCCCCAGGGCAAGCCGGAACGCCGCCGACACGCGGCCGGCCTCGTCCGCGGCCAGCTTCTCCACCCGGGCGGCGAAGTGGCCGGCCATCGCGACCGCGAGCTTGTTGTTCAGGAGCGCCAGGGCCTGCTGCGGGGTGATCGTCTGGTTCCGCTTCTCGACCGCGAGCGACGGGTCCGCACAATCCAGCGCGGCCATGAACGGCTGCTGCTTCGACCGGACCACGAACCGGTATACCGCCCGCCGGTGGGCCTTCGGGTCGTCCGGGTCGTGGAGGTGATACTGGTAGTGCGGGGAGTGCTCGGGCTTCTCGACCACGAAGTCCTGAAAGCTCGGCCCGCCCATCGTGAGGTCGAGCTTGCCGGCGACGAACAGGATGCCGTCGCGGACCGCTTCCGCCTCCAGCTTCCGCCGGTTCTGCCGCCACAGGAAGCTGTTGTCTCCGTCGATCTTCTCGTTCGCGGGGTTCCCCGACGACGCCTGCCGGTAGGTCGAACTCGTGACGATCAGCCGGTGTAGCTTCTTGAGCGACCCGCCGCCGTCGCGGACCTCGGCCGCGAGCCAGTCGAGGAGCTCGGGGTGAGTCGGGAGCTGGCCCATCTTGCCGAAGTCGTTCGGGGTGTCGACGATCCCCCGGCCGAAGTGGTACTGCCACACCCGGTTCGCGATGCTCCGCCAGGTGAGCGGGTTGGCCGGGTCGGTCAGCCACCGCGCGAGGGCGGCCCGACGGTCACCTTCCGTGTGGCCCGGGGGCAGTTCGAACCGGCCGTTGACCCCTGGAACCGCGGCGATCGCGCCGGGGCCGACCTCCCGGCCTGGTTTGGTCACATCTCCCCGCGGCAGGACGAAGATCGGCCGCGGCTTCCCGCCCGTCGGCCCTGTCCCGACGAAGTTTCCAGCTCCGGTGTGGACTGCCCCGACGTACGCCACACGGCGGGACGCGGGCAGCTGGCGGAGGGAGAGATCGGCCGCATCCCGGTCCGCGCTTGCCGCCCGTCGCTCGGCCGCGGTCGGCCCGTCGAGCGCCTTGGCCAGGATTGCGTCGCGGGCCCCGACCAGCTTCGCCAGATCGTCTACCGTCACCTTTGCCGCGGTTGGGAAAATGCCGTCGGTGAGGTTCGACTTCCGCCACCGAACCGGGGCCTCGATCGTGTCGAGTGCCGTCACTTCCTTCCCTGCGGCGACGTTCTTCCCGGCGGCGTCGAACGCTTCCACCTCCGCGAGCGCGAGGATGAAGTCGTTCTGCCGGGGGGCCAGTTTCGTCGCCGTCACCCGGATGTGCCGGGCCGACTTCCCGCCGGCCGCCACGTTCACCGCGACCGTTCCTGGGTTCGCGTAGTCCGCGGCGGTGTGGTCCGCGACCACCACGACGTTCATCTTGAACGCGACATCGTCCGAGACCTCGACCTTGAATCGGACCGGGAATCCGAACCCGGCCCCGATTTTATTGAAGTCGTCGTGACACGGCCGGAGGACGATCCGGTCGAGCTTCATACTCATGCCGAGGTCGACCTGCACCCACTTCGCCCTGTCCTCCCGGTCCGAGATGGCCGAGTGGTAACCGTATTCCGCGCGGGGCGGCGCCGCCGGCTGCTTCGCCCCTTCGATCGTCCGTTCGATCTCGACGAGTTCCGTCCCCGCCCGCTTGCGGGCAGCAGCCTCGATCGCGGCAATCCTCGTTTCCGCCCCCGTCTTCTTCGCCTCCAATTCCGCGCGCTTCGCCGCGGTCGCGGGGTCGGCGTCGTACACCTTGTCCGTCCGGTCGACGGCGGCGAACACGGCGTGCAGGCGGTAGTAATCTTCCTGCGCGATCGGGTCAAACTTGTGGTTGTGGCACTGGGCGCAGTGGACGGTCAGGCTCATGACCGTACCGATCGTGTTCGACACGAAGTCGTCGCGGTCGAGGTGCCGGGCGACCTTCCCATCAATCTTCGTTTCCGGCAGCTCGGCGTGGCCGATGAAGTCCCACGGGCCGGCGGACAGGAAGCCCAGGGCCTCGGTCCCGTCGACCGTGCCCGGGAAAAGCACGTCGCCGGCCACCTGCTCCTGGACGAACCGGGCGTAGGGCTTGTCGGCGTTCAGGCTGCGGATCACGTAATCGCGGTACGGCCAGGCGTTCGGCCGGGGCTTGTCCTTGTCGTACCCGTGCGTCTCGCCGAAATGTACGACGTCGAGCCAGTGCCGCGCCCACCGCTCGCCGTACCGCGGCGAGGCGAGGAGGTCGTCGACCACCTTCCCGTAGGCGTCCGGCGAGGCGTCCTTGAGGTATGCGTCGACGGCCTCGGGCGTCGGCGGGAGGCCGATCAGGTCGAAGTACACGCGGCGGAGGAGTGCGCGCCGGTCGGCTTCTGGTGACGGGGTCAGGCCCTTCTCGACCAGTTTGGCGAGTACGAAGCGGTCGATCGCATTCCGGATGGCGAATTGTGGATTTCGAATCTCGGGCCCGGGCGGCCGAATAATCGGGCGGAACGACCACCAGTCGGCGGGGTTGGCGGCCGATCCGTCGTCAGGCCACTTGGCTCCTTGACCCACCCATGTCCGCAGTGTGCCGACCTGAGCCGTCGTGAGCCGAGCCCCCTTCGGGGGCATCGGCCGGTCTTTCTCGTTTTCGCCAACCAGGTGGAGGAGCAAGCTATCAGCTGGTTTCCGGGAAACAATTACCGCGCCGGAGTCCCCGCCCTTGAGGGCATCCGTTTTTCGATCGAGACGCAGCCCGCCCTTCTGCTTTTCCGCCCCGTGGCACGACGTGCAGTGGTTCGCGAAGATGGGCCTCACGTCCCGGTCGAAGTCGACGACCTGGGCGGGTCCGGGGGGCTCATCGGCCCCCCGGCTCCCGGTCGGAACGGCGAGGAGGACGGCTGCAAGAGTGAGGGGAAGGGAGAGGGGGCGGGGCATCGGCGGCACCCGGTGGCGGGCAGGGGTGGGGACAGTAACCCCACCCTACCCGAAAACTCACCGTCCGCCATCACGCGATCGCGGGACACACCCGGTTCAATTATGCGAGCCGAACAGGCCCGTGGTCGTCGCAGTGGTCCCCGTGCGGGTGGTGCAGGTGACCGCCAACCAGATAGTCCACGTGGTCGCCGTGGGGGACGGCTTCGTGGCCGCATCCCGGGCCGTGCCGATGCTCGTTGTCGTGCTGGCCACAGGCGTGGGCCGGAGTGCAGGTGGCGGGGTTGGCGGCGGTAACCGCCAGCTGGTGTTCCTCGACCGTCCCGTCGGCCTCGGTGTGGTGCAGGTGACCGTCGTGCAGGTAATCGGTGTGCCCGTTGTGCGTCACGGCCGTGTGCCCGCAGTTCGGCCCGTGCTGGTGGTCGTGGTTTCCGTGGTGGCTCGCCATGTTAATCGTCTCCTTCCGGGGAAGCCTGCGCCGGTGCCGCGTTCAGCTCGTTCGCGTGGTCCAGCGCGTTCAGGATCAGATCGGCAACGTGCCGATCGGAGAGTGCGTAATAAACGTGATTCCCGTCCCGACGCCGGGCGATCAGCCCTTCGCCGCGAAGGATGCGTAGCCGTTGGGACACGGTCGAAAACTTCTCGCTCATCGCCTCAACGATCTCGGTCACGCACAGCTCGCCCTTCTGGAGCAGATCCAGGATGCGAAGCCTCGGCGCGTCCCCCATCGCACGGAAGAGTTGGGCGGCCCGTTCCAGCGCTGCAGCCGAGATGGCCTCGCCTTTGCGGGCGTGGTCGCTGATCTTGCAGGATGGAACCGGCTCTTTAATGGCGCACCCCCATTCCGCTATTTCATGATTTCATGGAATAGCAGAGTAGGTGGCCTGTGTCAAGCGCCGATCGTACCGTTTTCGTTGACGTTCGCCGGTCAAGAGCGTGAGGTGTTAACCCGGATTTCTCGCCGCTGAGCCCGCAGAGATCGCAGAGATCGCAGAGGAACGGCCGGAGAGAAGTTCGGACCCGAGCGTGTGATCCGTCGTGCGGAGGAGCCCCGCCCCCCGCTCTTCGAACTCCGGTCCGGATTCCCCTTTGCGTCCTCCGCGCTCTCCGCGGTGAGAAATGGGTTAAACCAGCTTTTCCTTCAAGGCCTTGGCGACGGCACCGGACCGGGTATGGACCTGGAGCTTCTCGTAAATGTTGCGGATGTGGGTGTCCACGGTGTGGACGCTCAGCCCGAGCTGCGCCGCGATCTCTTTCTTGATCAGCCCGCGGACCATCAGGTTTAAAACATCGCGTTCCCGATCGGTCAGGCCGTAGTCGTGCGGGATCGGGGCCAGTTTGGCGAACATCTCCAGCACCCGTCGGGCGATCCGGGCGTTCATCGGCGAGCCCCCGGCCACGACCTCCCGGATCGCCCCGGTGAGCTGCTCGACCGGCGACATCTTCAACAGGTACCCCGACGCTCCCGCGCAAATAGCCCGAAAGATCTTGTCGTCGTCGTCAAACACGGTCAGAATGATCACCCGCACCCCGGGGGCGGCGGCCACCAGCTTCGGGATACCGTCGAGCCCGCTCATCCCGGGCAGCCCGACGTCGAGCAACACGACGTCCGGGGGATCGGCAGACGGCAGAGCGCCGAGCGCCTCTTCGCAGGAGCTGTAGGCGGCCGGGCAGGTCAGCCCGTCGGCCCCGTCCACCACCCGGGCGACCGCCCGGCGGTACACGTCGTTGTCCTCGATCAGCCAGACCCGCGTCGGCGGTGTGTCCGGGGCCATCGGTTCCTCGGTGGGTGTCATTGGGTCGGGACGCGCAGCTGCGCGGTCGCCCCCTTGTCCGGGGCCGATTCCAGGACCAGTTCCCCCTTCAAAATCGCGGCTCGTGTACGCAAGCTCCGCAGTCCCGTTCCACCGGTCGCTGCGGCCGGGTCGAACCCCCGGCCGTCGTCGCGGACTTCGAGGACGAACCATGCGCCGTCCCGCCGGCACCGGACCGTCACGGTTTTCGCCCCGGCGTGCCGGGCGGCGTTATGAAGCATCTCCTTGAATGCCAGAAAGACCTGCCGCCGGAACTCCAGACCCGGCTGACGGGGCAGGCAGTCGATCGGGATGTCGACCGTGTACTCGACTCCGGCGAGTAGTGCCGCCGCGGTCTCCCGCATCCGGGCGGAGAGGTCGTCCGCGGTGTCCGGTCCGTGGCCGAGGAGCCACACCAGGTCCCGCATCGCGTCGGCCGTCTGGCGGGCAATCCGGGCGATCTCGGCGAGGTCCCGGCGGGCCGTGTCGGGCTCCCGCCCGGCCCCCGACTGGGCGAGCAGGAGGATGCCGCCGAGGTTGCTCCCGACCTCGTCGTGCAGGTCCCGGGCGATCCGGTCGCGCAGCTGATCGGCCTCCCGCCGCCGCGCCACCCGCGACCGCCACACGAGCCCGGCCGCGAGCACGACCCCGACCCCGGCGACCCCGACCGCCCCGCGGGCCAGGGTGTCATCCGCGTGGCCCCGAACCTCGGCCCACCGGGCGTCGACCTCCCGCATTTCGGCATCCTGGTCCGCCGCCCGCCGCTCCTGCTCCAGCCATTCCGGCCATTCCACCAGCTGGTGCTGACTCGCGAACCCGTCGACCAGGTAGCGCCGCGACCACAGCCCGCGCTCGATCGAATCCGCGGCGGTCACGGCCGCCTCGCGGGCGACGTTCACCCCTCGGCTGTAAACCTGGAGCTCGGCCAGGGCGAATACGAAGTCGCCGGTGCGCTCCCAGAGCCGGGTTGCAGTGATCCGGACGTGCCGGGCCGTCACCCCGCGGGCGGGGATCACGACCAGGCCGTCTCCGGGTGAGAGGAAATCGGCCGCGGACGAGTCGAGGAGCACGACCGGCGCGCGGAATTCGGGCCCGGCTGCGGCTTCCACCTTGAACCGGACTGGAAACCCGAACCCGCCCCGGTCGGGGAAGTCGCTCGGCCGGGCCGGGACCAGCCTGACCTCGTCGAGCGGGCGGTCGGACCCGAGATCCACTTGCACCCATTTCACCGCGTCGGAGACCGGGCTGATCTCGGCGTGATACCCGTTCGTACTACTCCTTTCCGGGCCGAGCGGCGGCCCGAGCAGGCCCTGCCCGTCCACCAGGTTCCGGCACCCCCAGACCGGCAGGTTCTCGATCGCGTCGGACGCGGTGACTGGCCGGCCGGCGGCGAGGTTCAGCTTCCCCGACAGGGCGAGTAGCTCGCCGAGGGCGAAGAAATACCGGCCGCCGCGGCCGGCGAGCCTGGTGGCGGTAAACCGGACGTACCGGGCCGCCCGACCGTGCGCCGGAACAACAACCGGCCGATCACCCGGGGACGGGTAGTCGGCATCGGCGTGGTCGGCGATGACCACGGCGTCGGTGAAGTCCGGGGTGTCCGCGAGTTCGACGCGGAAGCGGGTTGGGAAGAAGTAGCCGGGGCCGTCGTCCCCGGGCGGGCCGGCGGCCGGGACGACCACCACCGCGTCGAGCGGACGGGTTTCCCCCAGGTCAACTTGAACCCACCGCGGGCTGGCCGCGCTCAGAGCGAACCGGCTGTGATACCCGAGATGGGGGCACTGGGCGGGCGGCGGACGGAACGCGGCCGGAGCATGGCGGAGTTCGGCCCGCCGGTCGTCCAGCCGGCGGAACTCGGGGCTGACCAGCCGGGCCAGGGTGTCGAACGACCCGGAGGACGGATCACCGGCCGCGGCACGCCCCGTCCCCCCGAGAGCGGCGACGATCATCAGCCCGACCCGGTGGGTTCTTCGCATGGGTCCGTCTCTCCGTCCGATCATACCAACCCGCGATCCCGGAGGGCCCGGACCGCGGCGGCGACCGGGTCCGAACCCGGGTCGGTCGGAACCGTGACGACGTACGGGGCCACTTCGGGCGATGCCGGTTCCCACTCGCCCCGCTGCTTCTCGTACACGCCGCGGGTGGCATCGGATGCATCCCCGCTGCGGGCGTCGAGCCGGTCGCGGACGACGTCCGGGCTGGCCACGCAGTCGAAGATGGCCACAGGCGCGCACAGTCCGCGGGCGAGGTCGAGGAAGGCGCGGCGGCGGCTGTCCTCGCGGAAAGTCGCGTCCACGATCACCCGCCGGCCGGCGAAGAGGAATTGGTCCGCGCGGCGGAGGCATTCGGCGTAGGTGCGGTCGGTGCTCGCCGGGGTGTAGAGATCCGGTCCGCCCGGCGTTTCGGGATCGACGCCGGCCAGTTCCTTCCGCACGACGTCGGACCGGATCACCTCGAACCCGCCGGCGGCCGCCAGTCCGCGGGCGAGCGTACTCTTTCCGGTACCCGGCAACCCGCCGACGAGGACGAGCGCGGGTCGGCGGGCGGGCTCTTCGAGTTCGCCGAGGGCGAGCAGCCAGTGGGCTTTCGCCCGGGTGGTCGCCGCGGCCTTTTCGTCCGCCGGGATCTCGGCCTCGCCAAGCTCAAAGCCTTCTACCTTGCCCCGGACCGCCGCGCGGTAGGCAGTGTAGAACGGGAGCAGCCGGCGACCCCCGTCGTCCCCGGCGGCCCGGAAGTACTCGTCGGCGAGGATCGCGGCGAGATCCGGGCGGTGGTGGAACTTCAGGTCCATGACGAGGAACGCGAGGTCCGCGACCGGGTCGGCGTACCGGAACCGTTCGTTGAACTCGATGCAGTCGATGGCGAACAGATCGTCCGGTGTCTTCTCGCCGGTGCCGAGGTAGACGTGATCGAGGTGGAGGTCGCCGTGGGTGTCGCGGGCCGCCCCGCGCGCCGCCCGCATTTCGATCAGGTCGCGGAGCTGGTCCAGGGCGGTGTCGGTGAGCCCGCGGAGCCGGGCGAACACCGGCCGGCTCAGGGTGATCCCGACGTGCGGTTCGGCCTGGGTGAAGTTCTCCCGCGCGTTCCCGGCGACTACCTCGAACCGTGCGAACGGCGCGACGTGCGGGCCGGCGTCGGCGGGGCGGTGGAAGTCGGCCAGGAACCGGGCGAGGCGGCGCATGTCGGCGGGTACCACCTCGCCCCGACGGACGCGGTCGAGGAGCGAAGTACCCTCGGGAAGCCGTTTCATCTTCACTGCCCACTCGACGGGTTCGCCGGGCCCGTCGACGCGGAGGTGATCACCCCCGGCCGTGACCGGAACGACCCCGAGGTAGACGTGCGGGGCGAGGCGGCGGTTGAGACGGACTTCTTCTTCGCAGAAGTGTCGGCGGCGGTGGAGGGTGGAGAAATCGAGGAACCCGAGGGCGACGGGTTTCTTCACCTTGTACGCGAACGGGCCGGCGAGAAAGACGGCGGAGATGTGCGTCTGGCGGACGTCGATCGCCCCGACCGGGTGAGGGTACGCGGCCGGGTCGGTCAACTTCTCCACGAGCTGCTGGGTGTCCATGTGGCGGATCGAGTGCGAAGGTATCTTTTCGGTCCTCGGTTACCCCTGTAAGATACCGCGGGCGACGGAGAGGTGCCGGAGTGGTCGATCGGGACGGTCTCGAAAACCGTTGTACGGGTAACCGTACCGAGGGTTCGAATCCCTCCCTCTCCGCTGATCTGCCGGCCCGTGTGGCGCAACTGCTTGCCACACGGGCCGTTGCCTTTCCGGGACGTCCTCGGAACCCCCGATTTGTGGCAGTGTTTGTGGCGTTTTGTGGCGGGGGGATTCTCCGAGGATGTCATGCCGAAGGCCCACTCCTTCCGCGTCGGCAAGGTGACCGGTTACCTCCGCGGCCGGGTCTGGTATCTCTGCTATTTCGAGAACGGACAGCGGCGCCGGCCGCGTGTCGGACCCGACCGTGACGCCGCCCGCCAACTCGCCGCCCAGATCAACGGGCAACTCGAAGTCGGCGCGCCGACCGCGCTGGGCTTCGAGCCGATCGGCATCCCCGATCTGCGGGCCCGCTGGCTGGAGCACCACGAGCAGGTGCTCCGGTCTTCGGTGCAGTCGATCAACCGCTACCGCACCGCGACCGATCATTTGCTGCGATTCCTCGACCGGCATCCGGTCCGACACGCGGCCCTGTTCCACGCGACCCACGCGGACGCCTTCGTACACCACCTCCGCACCATCCGCGTGTCTCCGAACGGGCACGCGAACACGGCCAAGCGCCCGCTGTTGGACAAGGGGGTTCGCTACGTCCTGGAATGCTGCCGGGCGCTCTTCAACTACGCGGCCAAGCGGCGGCACCTGTCTCCGTACGCCGACAACCCCTTCAGCACGCTGGAGATCGACCGCATCCCGGTGGAAACGGCGCGCGTCGTCGAGTTACTGACGCCGAACCAAGAGCGGACCTTCCTGGAGGCCTGCGACGACTGGCAGCTTCCTGTCTTCGCGACCTTGCTCTTGACCGGCCTGCGGCCTGGGGAACTCTGCCACCTGCTGTTGCCCGACGACCTGGACCTGGAGAAGCAGGTGCTGCACGTCCGGAACAAGCCGCGTTTGGGGTGGCAGGTGAAGACCCGCAACCAGCGGGAGATACCGCTGGTGACCGAACTGGCCGCCGTGCTTTATCTCCACGTCGCCGGCCGGACGTCGGGGCCGGTGTTCCGCCGCCGGCGGTGGCGGGAGGAGTCGTGTGGGGTCGACGCCCCATCCGCGGCGGCGATCGAACGAGAACTCGTTCGCCGGACGGCAGCGAAAGAGGTGTTAAGGGGGACGTCGGTCGGCCGAGCCGAGCGGTTGCGTCTGGCACGGGACCTGTGGCGCGGAATCGGAGCCGTCGCCGAGGACCGGGTGCGACTCGAGTTCATTCGGGTGGCCCGATCCGTCAACTTGGCGGGCCACACGGCCCCGAAGGTGTTCCGACACCAGTTCGCCACGGTGTTGCAGGAAGGCCGGGTCGATCCCCTCGTCCGGAATCTGCTCATGGGTCATGCGGCTGCGGGCGACCGCTCGGCCGGTCACGGTTTGGGGATGACCGCCGTCTACACGCACACCCGGCCGGAGACCGTACGGGAGCAATTGGTCGCTGCCCTCGCCACCCGGCCGGCTCTCGAAGCGATCACGCGGTGGGTGTCCATGTCGTCTTCCCCGACCAGGATGGCGAGCGCGGTCTTGCCAGGCAGCGGAGGGGGCCGGGTGGAGGTCCCGGGGTAGATACCGTTACCCGGGGTGCGGTCCCGGGCGCGCGGATGGGGAGATTGGTGTCGATCTGGCCCCACCGCGTCCGAACACGCCCGAATCGACGACGGGATACGGCATCGGCTGGCGGGAGCCTTACGAAATCACGCGCGAGCGATACGGTAGCGCAATGGGCCCCGGGAATGGAATCTCGGTAGGCTCCGGGTTCTGTCCGACGTGTGAGCGCGGTGGATAGACCCGGTCGATTCCTGATCCCCAGCTCGGCCGGGGCGTTTGCCCGAGATCCCACCAACTTTGGAACTGCTCACCCCAATGCGTGCCGCCCGAGTCGCCTGAATTTTACTCGGATTTGCGTCATAATATTGTGCGGGACGCCCGTAGCCGTTCGGCCCCGCTCACGTCCGTGTCACGG
>JAQGHQ010000062.1 GCA_028288765.1 Gemmataceae bacterium
CCTGGACGTCGTCACCGGGCGCCCCGGGCAGACCACGTTCGAGGTCCAGAAGTGGCGGTGGATCGTCGAGCGGACGTTCGGCTGGTTCGGCCGATACCGGCGGCTGTCGAAGGATTACGAGCACAACGCCAAGAGCAGTGAGGCATGGATCGATATTGCCATGATCCATCGCATGTCCCGGTTCAGCTTGCCCGACAAGAACAAAGATCACGATCTACTGAAGAGGCCACCGTAACGCACCAAGGCTTTATTTCTAGACGGCCTCTAACGGGCCGGCGGCCGGGTCGTTTCGGGCGGTCGCGACTCAGAGGGCGAGCAGGGCATCACTCTCAAGGTCGTCGGCCAGCCAGGGGCGGCGGCGGGCGAACCGGCCAGCTACGTAGAACGCCAGCCGGCGGAAGGACTCGAACAGGTCGAGGCGGGCGGCTCGGTCGAGGACCGGCGAATCGGTCGCGGGCATGAACAGCCGAGGAAGGGTGACAGGGCCGTGTAAATTGGATGTGACGATAGAGTAGCAGACGATGATAGGGTCTGTCTATAATCACGTGTTCCCCAGCACCAGATCCACCACCCAACACCCCCGCACATGCGGCCCCGGTCCCCGGCAGTGGGCGAGGACGTCGGGGTGATCGCACCCGGTGTCTTGAAGTGCGTCGGCGAGGATGGGGAGGCGGTCGAAGGCGCGGTCGGCGTAGATGCCACTGGCGAGCAAGACGGTGGCGGACGTGAGCCAGGCGGGGTCGGGGGTGACGGGGCGGAGGGGAGGGGGCCGGACGGTGGTCCTGAACCGGGGAGCCGTCGCGTCCTTCAACTGCCGACGGATGTGAAGCCGGGGTTCCATTTCCGCCATGTCTCCGCTCTAGACCGTCATATTCCTCCGTATTCCGGCCCTTGGCCGGGATGGCTCCCTTATTGCTACCCTTGCGGCGATCTTCCCGACTGATACCCGGTGGGCCGGCCGCCTCGCAACGGCGAGGTGAATGCCGCGCTCCGCCAGGACACCGGGACGGTCACCACGCCGGCTGGGGACGAGGCTGGCGGTAGGCACGAATTATCGACCCAGGAGTCTCGGATGAACAACTACTTGCTCGGCACCGCGGTCGCCCTGTCTGCCCTGGTGGGGTCGGCCGCCGCCGAGGACGCCAAGGGGTCGGGCGCCAAGTCCCTTGATGGAGCGTGGACCGTCGTGTGCTTCGAGAAGAATGGCCAACCGCAGGCCGACGCCAAGGGGATGACGGTCAAGGCCGACGCCGGGACGATCACCTGCTCCGGCCGGGACGGGAAGCCGGCCCTGACCCTGAAGGTCGCGTTCGGGCCGAACGGGACCGTGCAGGTGACCGAGGGGGCGGGCGATACGTCGACTCCGGGCGCCGCCCGGAGCGGGGTGTACGTGCTGACCCAGGGCTACCTGGCGATCAGCGTCAACGACGACGCGGTCGTGGCAGGTGCCGACCCGAAGGCAGCAGCCGACGGCCAGCCGGCCAAGTCGCGCTGTAGCGTGATCCTGCGGCGCGAAGGCGTCCCGCCGGGCGGTGAGAAGTAACGCGGGCAGATCGACCGTGGGGGCGGCCCGGAGAACTCTCCGGGCTGTCTCCGTTTTGCGGCGGCGGTTCGACGGGTCCGGCTCTCGGAACTCAACGGCGCCAGGTGATCCACCCGCAGGCGAATCCGAGGGCGGCTGCCACGCACACCCCGGCCAGCGGGTAGCTGTGGACAGGGCCGCGGATGTCTATGGCCGCCATGCTCACGGGAGGCACAGGCGGGCACGGTTCGGGGGACGGGCCCCCGTCGTCGGCCCACCTCTGGTGGTCGTGCTCCCGCTGGGCCAGGGTCTCAGCCGTGGAGGTCGCGCGTCCGTCGTGTCGCATGGTGTCCGTCCGGTCGGGTGCCGCGACGGGCCGGAAATCGGTCCGCCGGTTGACACAATTAATTATATACTCGCAAATGTTTTAGATTTGTTTCGTTACCCAGATCCGCCGTATCGCACACTCACCCGGCCCCGAATTGCACCACTCGGGCCCACCCGACCAACATGAACTGCGATTGAGATGGGTGAGAGAAATTGATTGATGAGGACCGGCATCCCCGAAGACTGCTCGGTCATGCTCCGGTAGAAGTTTGAGGCGGGTGGGGCCAGCCTGTAGACGACAGGCCCGTGCCGCCTCGCGATCACCGCGTCCCGGAGTCCTTCGTCGTTTGTGTACATGGGTTCAGAATAGATCGGTTCGGGGTATGGGGGCCGGCCAGAGAGGTGGCCGGAGGACTGGGAGAACCGTGTGCTCATGACCACGCGGTGTGAGAGCGGCCGCGAATGCATCCCGTGCGAGTTATTCCACAAGGTCAGGCCCGACTGGTCCTGGCCGCTGCCGAACAGCGCCGGAGTTCTTGCCCACGATCGTCTCCCCTGCGATCGTAATCCCTCTCAAACAGGGAGAACGACGATGGGCGACCGTGTCTGGCAGATCCCGCAGGAGCAGTTCGTGGCGGCGTGGAACGGGGCGGCCTCGCTCCCGGAGGCGGTGGAGCGGGTCAAGCAGCTCGCGGGCGGAGCAGTTCCGCGGTGGGCGGTCATGGCCCGAGCGGCGGCTCTGCGGAAAGGCGGGGTGGAGAGGCGGTCGCTTCCCGCCGTGCGAAAGTTAGATGAAGGCCATTGCACCGAAGCGGCGGTCGGGTAAGGCGTCGCTTCCACTGGTAGAAGGGCGGGACCGACACCCTCTCCGCAGCGCAGAACGCGGCCACGCTCCGGCCGGCGGTGCGGAACCGGTGGAGTCGGTCCGCCCAGCGTTGACGGGTGGCCGGCCGTCGCGTCCGCGTTTACACCGCGACGTACTCCGGGCCGGAAGTGCATCCGGGACGCGATGGGGGGGCCGGATCCGGATGAGAAACTGCACGGCGCTCCGGGTGGCGAGGCTCTGAGCCCCGACGGTTGCTCGCTTGCTGTCACCCGGGCGGCGCGTCGAGCACCTCGCGGACCTTCTGGGCCAGCCCGGCCGGGGTGAACGGCTTCTGGAGGAAGTTCACCTTGTCGTGCAGCACCCCGTGCCGGACCACCGCGTCGTTGGTGTACCCGGAGACGAACAGCACCCGCAGCCCGGGGTGCCGCTCGGTCAGCCGTTCGGCCGCCACCCGGCCGCCGAGCCCGGGCATGACCACGTCGGTGACCAGCAGGTGAACGGTTCCGGCGTGCCCGGCCGCGACCCGCAAGGCTTCATCACCGCCGGCCGCCTCCAGCACGGTGTACCCGGCTTGCCGCAGGATGTGTCGAATCAGGGCTCGGACCGCGTCCTCGTCTTCCACCAACAGGACCGTCTCCGTACCCCGCGGCGGGATCCGGAGAGCCGAGTGGGTCTTCGATCCCCCGGCCGCCTGGTCCGTCCGGGGCAGGTAGACCTTGAAGGTGGTCCCCCGGCCGCCCTCGCTGTCCACCGCGACGTACCCGCCCGACTGCCTGACGATCCCGTACACGGTAGCCAGTCCCAGACCGGTCCCCTTGCCCGGCGCCTTGGTCGTGAAGAACGGCTCGAAGATCTTGGCACGCACCTCGGGCGTCATCCCGTGACCGGTGTCCGACACTGACAGCAGGACGTGCGGGCCGGGGCGGGCGTCCGGGTGGGACGCGGCGTAGGTCTCGTCCAACTCGATGTTGCGGGTCTCGATGGTCAGCTTCCCGCCGGTCGGCATCGCGTCCCGGGCGTTCACCGCGAGGTTCAACAGGATCTGCTCGACCTGACCGGGGTCGGCCATGACCGGCCACAAAGTGGGGGCCGGTGCGGTGGACAGCGTCACGTCCTCGCCGATCATCCGGCGGAGCATGCTGGCGGTGTCGGCCACCACCGCGTTTAGGTCGAGTACTCGGGGTGCCAGAACCTGTTGGCGGCTGAACGCCAGGAGTTGGCGGGTCAGCCCGGCCGACCGCTCCCCCGCCTTGTGGATCTCTGCGAGCAACTCCCGGTTCGGGTCGCCCGGCGGTAGGCTCCCGAGGAGCAGGTCCGAGTACCCGTTAATGATGGTGAGCAGGTTGTTGAAGTCGTGAGCCACGCCGCCGGCCAACTGCCCGAACGCGTCCATCTTCTGCGCCTGCCGGAACTGGTCCTCCAGCCTCAAGACGTCGGTGACGTCCTCGTTGATGATAATCACTCCGGTAATGGCCAGGGCATCGTCCTGGATCGGAGAGGCAGAGTTTTTGATGACCTTCCGAATGCCGTCGAACGTCTCGATGTCGATGATCTCATTGACCGAGGTTTGCCCCGCGGTGGCGGCCCGCCTGGAAGCCCACTCGTCGGGCCCGATTCGCTTCCCCGTGCCGCGCCACCAGCCCTTGGAGTTGGCGCGGCGCTCGGCCCCTGGGGTGATTATGCCGCCCCAGATGCGCTTTGATGCCGGGTTGCTGAGGAGGATGTCCCCTGACAAATCGGTGACAGCAACCCCCGTGGGGAGCGCGTTCAACACCTGCCGCAACAAGCGCTCGCTCCGACTCAACTCTTCCTCGGCGCGCTTGCGTTCGGTGATGTCGCGAACCACGGCGAGCAGATAATCGCGGTCCAGGCAAATATAGGTGACATTGATCTCGACCGGAAACACGGACCCGTCCCTACGCCGATGTTGGCCCTCGAAGATGCGGGACCCGGTCGTCCGAATGTATTCCACGTGCTGCGCCCACGCGCCCGGGGCACTCAATGTCGGGTCGACGTCTGGGACTCGCAAGGCCAGATATTCCTCGCGAGTGTAGCCACGGGCCCGGCAGGCTTTCTCGTTCACGTCCAGGAAGCGGCCCGTGTCCGGGTCGATGACCTCGAACGCTTCGTTCGTGCGGTCGATGAGGGAGCGAAACAGGGTTAACGCGTCCTGTGCCCGCTTGCGGGCGGTGATGTCACGGGAGATGCCGATCACGCCGGCCACGTTCCCGTGCTCGTCACGGTAGGGGGCCTTGGTCGCCAGGTAGATGCGGGTGACTCCGGCGGCGGTCAGCTCCTCTTCTTTCGTCTCGGTCACCCCGGACGCCACGACCCGCCGGTCGTTGTCCATCACCACACGGGCGCTGGCCGTGTCGAAGACGGCGGTGTCGTCCCGGCCGATCACCTCCTCTGGGGACTTGCCGACCAGCCGCCCGGCGGTCTCGTTGAACACCAGGTACTTCCCGTCCCGGTCCTTCACGAACACCGCGTCGGTCGTCTCTTCCGCTACGGCCTTAAGCAGTTTGGCGGTCCGCCGGGCCTCCCCCTCGGCCTGCTTCCGGCGGGTCACGTCGTGGAGCGTCACCACGCCCAGTTCGATGTCCCCGCCCGGCCCGCGGACCGGGGCACCGTTGAATATCACGACGAGTTCCGACCCGATGTCGGGCCGGCGGAGCAGGAGCTTCTCGTGGGTCACCGTCTCACCCCGCAGCACCCGGGCCATCGGCCAGTCCGCGCACGGCAGCAGGCTCCCGTCCGGCCGGGCCACGGCGAACGTGTCGGCAAACTCGGCCAGGTGGCGGCGGGCCTCCGCGACGCTGGCGAACCCGTGCATCCGCAGGGCCGCCGGGTTCCAGTCGAGCAGGCGGCCGTCCCGGTCGGCGTAGACGAGCCCGTCGGCCATGCTCTCGGCCACCGCCCGCATCCGGGCCAGCCCGCGGGCGGCGGCTTCCTTCTGGTTCTCGATGTCGGTGCAGGTCCCGACCCATCGGATCACCCGGCCCCGGTCGTCCCGCTGGGCAGTGGCGCGGGCGAGGAACCACCGGAACGCGCCGTCGCGGCGGCGCAGGCGGTACTCTGTTTCGAGCGGCTCGCAGGTCTCGACGGCGTGCGACCAAGTGGCCCGGGTCGCCCGGACATCGTCCGGGTGGAGCAACCGCTCCCACCCCGAGTCGAGGATGAGGCCCGGGGGCAGCCCGGCGTACTCCAATATGCAGCGATTGTGGTAGGTGGCATCCCCGTCCGGGCCGGCGACCCACACCATGTGCGGGATGTCATCGGCGTCCAGGATCGCGGGACTGGGCGGCGCGGAAGTGGGAGGCGGCACAGGGCGCTCTCGTTAGCGGTCCGGCTAAAGCGGACGCCAAGCGCGAGGTGCCGGTAGCATCTGTGGCGGGAAGCGTGGAGGTATTGTAGCATGGGGGCCGGGCGGGCTTGGTGCGGAACCCGGTTGTCCGGCCCCTGCTCCGGTCGTCGCTCATCGCGCTGACCGCGACCAGCACCAGCGGGCGGTCGCACACCGAGGCGCGGAGGTTGTCCGCCAACTCGTCCCCGTCCTGCCCCGGCATGTCCAGGGCGATCAGGCAGACGCACGGGTGGAACGACTCGTCATCAACGACCGCGGTGAGGCCGGCCTCCTTGATCTCGGAGGCGATCCTCTCCCCGATCCGGGGCGGCAGTTCGGCGTCCAGGGCAGCGTACCGGAGCATGTCCGGGGTGATGGCGGCCGACCAAGCTGATCTCCACCGGCCTCACCCACCTTCCCGCCCCCTCCCGAATTTTGCTGAGCGCCGCCCTTGACAGCGCGTATCGGCGCACGCTATCGCCGCTCAACTGGGGGAAGAGAACGCCGCGGGACAGCACGGAACTGCCGTGGTGTAAGGGGGCTACATCGCGCCTCATCGGGGGAAAAAAATCGGAAAATTCCGAAGATTAGCTGGTGTAGCGACCGACAGCCGCCGATGAGCACGCAGGCGGGGACGGGGAAATGTGAGCTGTACAGGCGAGGATGTACGAGACTAGATAAACTGACGAATCTTAATATATAAGACCGCGGGGGCGGGGAATCATCCTCTGGCCGAGCTGACCCCAGCCCCCACGGGTGTCCACCACCAGTAGAGCATTGCGCCCTGCCGGAGGCGGTCCGGGGTATCTACACCCGGTCCCGTCTCGCGGCAAGGCCAATGTAGGAGGCCTGCCGATGGCAAAAACGCCAGAGAAAGAGTCGAGAGGGCCCAGCACCACGACCAAGCCGTGGGTGTGGGTCGGTATCTCGCGCACCCTGTGGTATCGGCTGAAGAGCGCCGACCAGACGCCCAGGCCGATCGATCTGGGCCTCGTCATAAACAGACCGATCTACAGAACCGCTGACCTCGACCGGTGGGTTGCTACACGGAAGACCGACCGACGGATCCGCGTGGCGAACGCCCAGGGGCGCCAGAAGGCGGCCCCCACCGCGGCGGACGAACCGGCCCCTACCACCCAAACGTAACACCCGACCAGACTGAACGCCGCTACCCCCTCGGCGCGCACCGGGGCCCGCTAGGGGTGCGCAGCAGCAGGGACTGGAGTCGTTGGGGCACGCACTCTTGGGAAGTGGGAGTGCGGCACAGGAGAGGAAGGCGGGAACCGCCTCCATCATGGAGGCGGTTGCACCTCACGGTGTGCGACCCGAGGGGATGGTAAACCCGCGAAAACCACCGGAAATCGTAGCGTATTGGCGATTATCTTGACGGCCAGTCCGCCATGAATGCTAGGCTTGCGTGTAACCTCAATCCGCTGACCGGCAGCATGCCGAGGGGGTGGTCGATGACTGGGACGTCGGAGCTGGCACCAGGCAAGACATTGCCAGAGATAGCCCAATTGGACAATCATCCACTTGACAAACTGCGCAGGGCCATCCGCCGTCGGCCGGAGCTCGCCCGAATGCTCCGTCGCGTGGGGCCCACCAGGATCGTCCCGGCCGAGGCGGTCGAGGAGTTCCGGGCGGCCGTCCGGGTAGCGATGGCGTGAGCCGTCAGAGGATTTGATCGATTGATAAGCCGCCAGGGCTAACCCTGGAGGTCAGCGGAGACGTTGCGCGCCTGATGATGGTGCGATGGGTCTGCGCGTACCCATGACGTGCCGCGACCCCGGGTGCCAGCCCGGGGCCGCGACGGTGAACTGCGAGCTGCGAGCACACAACTATGCCCCACATTATGCCCGAATTCAACCGGGTCTCGCACACGATTCTGGTCTCCCCAGCGTCACACCCGCACACCCCCGACCAGCCAGTGAGCCTCGCGAGGGTGGTGGCAGACCTCGTGGCCGAGCGCGCTGCGCTCATAGACGAGCTCGTCCTGATCCGCGACGAGCGGGATGCGGCGATCGAGGATTACTACGAGCTGCGGCTTACCATCGATCCAGTGGCGGGGGTGCCGCTGTGACGACCGTCGCATCCCGGGCCAAATCTGGAGCCGAGTGTCCAGTATGCGGCACCGGCTCCAAAGGCTGCAGCGTAACAGTCGACGGGCTCCACATGTGCCGGGGAGAACCCGGGCCGGGGTGGAAGCGTGTCAAACAGTCCGGGGACTTCGGTTGTTACCGCCATGAGACCGATCGCACAAACTTGAACGGCACTCCTCGCGGCGTCCCGAAGTCAACTCCTGTAAGGGACTGGCCAACCGAAGTCGCCAAGCACGCGTCCAACCTGACACCCCAGGTAAAGGCGACGCTGGCCGACGAGTTGCTTTTACCGGTTTGGGCCCTTGAGTCCGTTGATGGTCTCGGGTTCACAGAGTGCGGAGCAAAGGATGGTGAGCGGTGGATTCCCGCATGGACGTTTCCGTTACGGACTGCAGGTGGGACCATCGTCGGGATCTCGAAGCGATTCCCAGAGAGGGTCTCGATCAACGGTGGAAACCCCACGAATAAGGCCGCAGCAAAGGACAGCCGTGAGGGTGTTTACCTGTCTCGTGGGTGGCGCGAGTGCCCCGGGCCAACTCTCTTGGTCGAGGGGGGGAGTAACACCATCGCCTGTGCCGCCGCCGGCGTTTCCGCGATCGGCCGGTTCTCCAACATGGTCGGGCCTGTTGAGTATCTTGCCGCACTCCTAAAAGACCTTGACCCGGGTCGATCCGTTGTCGTTGTAGGAGACCGCGACGAGCGACCCGACCCGAAGCGGCCGGGCGAAACTCTATGGCCCGGTCGGGCGGGTGCGGAAAAGACTGCCACCGACTTGGTCGCCCGACTCGGCCGCCCGGTGCTCGTGGCATACCCACCAGTCGGTTTCAAGGACGTCCGGGATTGGGTAATCGATCTGTCAGGCGGGCAGGAGGCTGAGGACTGACCGGCGATCGGGGCAGAGATCCATCGGCACATTGAGGCTACTGCAGAAAAAGTAGAGCCTGGACGGGCTCAGATTGGCGGTTCGGGCTCGGTCGCGGATGACGCGCCGGCGGGTGAACTCCTCGTCGAAAACCTCGCTGGCCTTCGACCGAAGGCCATTCGGTGGCTGGTCCCGAACAGAATTCCGGCCGGAATGATGGGTTTGTATGCGGGCGAAGGCGGGCACGGGAAGTCGATGTCGACTCTCGAACTCGCCGGGGCAGTAACCGCTGGGAGGTGCGCCTTTGGACTGAACTACCCCGACCCGCCGAGGGGAAAGGTCCTTCTGGTCAGCTGCGAGGATGACTGGGAGAGCACGATTATCCCCAGGCTAGCCGCTCTTGGGGCCGACCTGACGAAGGTTCTGCGGGTCAGTGGGGTGCGGATGAAGGCCGACGGGAGGACTATGGACTTCCACCTCGGCCACTTCCGGGAGCTGAACGCTCTCCTGATGGCCGACCCGGAAATCCGCCTCGTGGTGATCGACCCGGCGGGGGCGTACATCGGAAGGGCTGGGGTGAACGAGAACAAGGACGCCGATCTCCGCGCGATCCTGGGTCCGCTGTCCGAGTCCGCAAACCGGAGTGGGGCGACGGTCCTATTGGTCAAGCATCTGAACAAGAGCGCCGGGGTTTCGGCCGTCCAGCGGGTCAGCGGCTCCGTCGGATACATCAACGCCGTTCGGTTCGCGTACATCATCACGCCAGACCTAGACGACCAAGACTGCAAACTCGTCATTCCGATCAAGGCGAACGTTCTGCCGGCCCGGGGTACGGGGCTGGCCTACCGGATGGTTGCCCTCTCTGCCGACGACTCGCGGCGACTACTTCTCCGACAGTGGCCGGACCTGACGCCGGAAGAGCTGGCTGTTCTGTCCAAACAGCTATTCCGCCAGGAGTGGGAAACGGGCGGGGTGGAGGTCGATCCAAACGAGGTGACGCGAAACGACCACCGCAAGCCCAAAGGCAAGACGGCGGAGCAGGCAGCCGACTGGATCGCGTCCCTGTTCACCGAAGAGCATGTCGCCTACCCGTCGGCCCTCATCATGGAAGCCGGGCGCGAGGCCGGCTATGGACGCGATAGCTGCTACCGCGCTCGCGAAATACTGAAGGATCGTATCGGCCTACGGGCGTCGAACGTAGGGAATTGCCGTGGCGCCTGGCATTGGGGCCTCGGTAGCCCAGCCCTCTGGCTTATCCGTGACTCTCTTCCTTCTTCTTCTTGTCAGGAAGTTAAGGAAGTTAAGGAAGTCAGGAAGTCAGGGAGTGGGGGCGACTTCCTGACTTCCTGACTTCCTGACTTCCGGGTGAGATGGGACTTCCTGACATCCTGACAAGCAGCCGCAATCGGTGACCGATGAGAAACCAAGCGACCACCCTATCGTCCCTCGAAAGGAGACTCCCGTGCTCGACCTTCTCCCCGCCCCGACCGTCCCCGTGACCCCAGGTCACCCCGGCGAGTTCCGGCTCATGTGCCCCAGGTGCTCCGAGTTGCTGATGTTCGCCGGCATCCAGGTCTCCGCGCTCGTCCACCCCACCGACGGCAACGGCGACAGCGAGGGGTGCATCGCCCGGATCGCCTACCGCAGTGGCTGCGGATGCGAGCAGGAGGTCCAGGCGACGGCCGGGTGCCTGGTGATCATCCAGGAGGTTGCTCAGCACGGCGACGGCCGGGTGCCGGTTGCAGACGACGGGACCCGCCGATGCACGGCGAGCCCGGTAACCACCTGACGAGGAAGATGCCGATGGCGACGACGATGACGACGACCACGACTACGCCCCAGCGCTGGGTGCTTGGCTACCACGGCCGGGGGCGTTTTCTCGCTCTTGGTAGCGTCGGCACTGCTGCCGAGGCCGCCGCGTGGCTCCGTCGCCTGGCCAACCTCCCTGGCCGGGTGCAGGTGGTTCCTCCGCGAAATGGCGCTGATCGCCAGGGCGTCCGATCGGATCAGATGAGCAGGAGTGATCGATTATGAGCGGAAAATCGAACGCACGGGGTCGGTGGCCGGCGGTGATCGCGGCCCTGCTGACCGAGCGGACCCACGAGGCGGCGGCGGCGAAGGCCGGCATCAGCGGGGCGACCCTGCGCCGCTACCTCAACGACCCGGCGTTCGTCCGCGAGTACCGGCGGGCTCGTCGTGACGTTGTGGAAGGCGCGATCGGGCGGATCCAGCAGGCGGCAGCCAAAGCTGTTGATGTGCTGGAACGCCTCCTCGACTCGGACTCAGCGGCGATCCAGTTGCGGGCAGCGGCATTGTTGCTCGACCAGGCGGTCCAGGGGGTTTCCGCGATCGACGTGGATAGCCGCCTGGCTGACGTCGAGGCGCGGCTCTCGCCCGAGGGGAAGCCAGTTCAGCCCTCCCCGTGGGGCGCGGACTCCAAGGGCACCTGATCAGCCAGTATCCGGTCGTAGGGCCACGAGTGGAGGGGCATCATGAGTCTGAGTCGTCGTCTCGGTAAACTCGAATCTGAGGTGCGAAAGCAGCACACCCCGCCGGGCTGGATGCCGCCCCAGTGGAATTGGGACGTGGAGATCGATAGGTGGGTCCGTCAGTTGAACATCGTCCTGGACCTGCTCGTTGACGAGACCCTCAGGTTGCCCGTGATCGATTACCAGATTGCGCGCCTCAAAGAGCTGATCCACCTGCTCCAAATGGGTCCGGATTCGGATCGCCATAAGCGGGAGAACCTGGCCGAGTACCGCCGGTGGCCGGCGGTGCTCCGAATCCTCTTCGAGCGGGTGCCAGAGGATCTCCGGGCCCGGGTCGCGACCCACGAGGCACTGCTCGGCAACGCCACGACGGGGGCGCCGTGGGCGCCGTGGGCGAATCGATGGCTCCAGAGCATGGTCCGGCTTCGGTCCCGGATTCCGCCCGACGTGACACCGGAAACGATGCGGGCGATCATCGACGTCTACCTCGGCACCCGCGAGAAGATCGACACGTTTCACGAGACCTGCAGTGCCTGCGGGTTGAGTCGACCGCACCACAAGGCTCCGCCATACAGCGAGTGGGGGCAGTTCCCCACGAGCCAACCGGGAGAGCCGTTCCGCATCATTCTCCCCGAGTTCTTCACCTGCTGCCCGCACTGCAAAGCAGCAGACTGGATGTGGGAGCACCGGACGCCGGAAAAGGACTACGCCTGGCGCGACCTTGCGGTGAGAGAACTCGATTACGTGGAGTGAGAAGGGCAAAGAATCCACCAACGGAGGCATGGCGATGTCGCGAACAAACGGAAAGCGACCCGAGCGAGTGGCAGCCGAACGGGCGGTCGAGTTGCACGTGACTCTCGGCATGCCGATGGGTGAGGCCCTCGCCGAGGCCGCGAACGAGATCCTGCGGCCGCTCGACGAGCGGATGGCCCTCGACGGCCGGTTCCGGGAGATCGCCGCGCTGGAGGCCGGGCTCGGACTACCGGTGCCACCTGCGCCGCGGTACACAGCCGCCTTCTTTACAACGGAAGTGCTGGTCGACCATCTCCGGTCCGGCCGGCTTCGGTTCCGGGAGCGGTTGGCGGCCTGCAAGATCGCGATGGCCAAAAGGTCGGAGAGCGAGTCGGACACGTAACACATGGCCCAACGTCCGTAACCCCAGAGGGGATCGCCAATGACCAGTGCAGAGTTTTCCGACGTCTCGGTCCAGGCCATCAGCATGGCCGCCGCGCTCGCCCGTATGCCGGGCAACCTTGAGCGCCCCACCTCCGACGAGCCGGTGCTGCTGTTCAGCGGCCCCCGCGTGGTCGCGGAGGCCATCATGACCATCATCCGCGAATGCGGGTTCCGTGGCGAGATGGCCATTAAGGGTCGGGGAATCAACAAGTGTCGTAAAGTTTGCGCCGAGTTGGTAGGGTCTGAGTTGTGCGGTTCGTCTTCGCGTGTCCGGCAAGGAGGCCCGGGATGGCTTTCGTATTTCGTTCGCGCTACGA
>JAQGHQ010000076.1 GCA_028288765.1 Gemmataceae bacterium
TGTTTGATCGGGCGGCCCGCGAGGCCGAGCGGATGCCCGGCCTCAAGGCCCGGGCGGTCGAGGCCCGGGTCAGCCAGCTCGAAGCGGCCATGGCCGGCGGGCATACCCTCCGGGCCAACACCCTGGCGAACCAGCTCAAGGGCAGTCTCCCGCCGAACATGCGCCGGGAGTTCGAGCGGGAGTGGGAGCAGGCCAAGAAGGAAGAGCGGTGGAACAAGCGGCAGGAGAACCCCGGCCTGTTCGGCGGCGGCCGGCGGGAGGTAGACAACCCGAACCCTCGGCCGCTCCTCGGGGGCCGGGACCGGGACAACCGGCCGGGGATGGACAACCCCGGCGGCCGGCAGCCGATCTTCGGCGGCGGGGGTGGGGGCGGCCGACCGGGCCGGCCCGGTCGGCCGTGACCGCATCACGATCGAGACCGCGATACAGCCCGACAGGACCAAGAGGATACGCCCATGGTTTCGACCGCCCGACGTGCGCTGGTCGTCTGTGTCGGACTCGCGCTGACCACGCCCGCGGCTCGCGCCGACCGGATTGACGCCAAACTCCACGAGAACGCCCCGGCGATCCTCGCCGCCCTCAACAAGCAGGGCGTCAAGACCGTCGGCGTCCTCCGGTTCCGGGCCGAGCGGGGGAAGAAGCCCGAGAGCTTCGACACCGGCCCGATCAACGACGGGCTGGCCGCCCGGGTGGAGAACCTGCTCGTCATCCACGCCGACCGGGGCCACCCGGTCGGCGTGCTCCGCGACCCGAACCACGAGGCCGCGGCCAACAAGCTCGGCCACTGGTTCACCAACACCGCCGACCGCAAGAAGCTGTTCGACCACGCCTACAACCTGGCCTGGGGGGACGGGACGGCGCGGCCCGACGCGTTCCTCACCGGCGAGGTGCGGTGTACCGGGGACATGGTCAAGACCACCGTGGTCGTCGAGATGTTCACCGCGGCGAACCCGACGAAGCTCGTCCCGGTCGTGGAGTTCACCGTCGACACCGACCGGCTGATCCTGGCCGACCTCGGGCAGCGGTTCAACGTCGCCCGCCGCGGGCCCGGGGTCCGCCGGGCGGCCGACCTCGACCGGTTCGCCATCGGCGAGGCCCGCCGCCGCGACGGCGACCTGCCGGACGGGGCCGACCCGGCCAACCCCCCGACCCCGACCGACCCACCGCCCGCGCCAACCGAAACGCTGACCGACATCGGTGGGGTGTCCTTCCAGCTCCTCTCCGGGGATGCGGTCCAGACGATCAACCCGGCCAAGTCCGCGGGGGCCAAGTGGGAGGTGACCAGCCCGCCTCCCGGCCAGCCGGTCACGATGGTGCTCAAGAACACCTCCGGGAAGCGGCTCGGGGTGGTGCTGAAGGTGAACGAGGTGAGCACCATCTTCGAACAGGTGGAAGACTCGGCCCTGTGCCGGAAGTGGGTGCTGGAGCCGGGCAAGGAGATCAAGGTCAAGGGCTTCTACCAGGAAGGCAAGCAGGTCGCCCCGTTCAAGATCCTCGTCGGCGACGAGGCCCGCCAGTTCGTCGAACAGCAGCAGCTCGGCGACAAGGCCGGGAAGATCCGGGTCGAGGTGTTCGCCGAGGCGGCCGGCGACGACGACACCGCCCTGGCGATCAGCCTCCCCCGGCGGATGCCCGAGGGCCGGATCGGTGTCGCCCGCCGGGATCTCGCGTCCCTCCAGACAGCCCTGATGAAACCCGCCCGGGTCACCCGCGCGACCCGGACGGAGACGGTCGACGGCAAGGCTGTCAAGCGCGAGATCATCGTCCCGGACAAGCAGGCCCTCCAGCCGAGCCCGGAGCTGAAGGAAGTCGACTTCAAGCCCTCCGGCAGCCCGGTCGCGGCCGAACTGATCCAGATCGTCAAGCCGTAATCGGCGGGGCGGGGTGACGCTCACACCCCGTCTCGCCCCGCCCACCCGAGAGGTTCGTCATGCCCGCCCCGCGTCCCCGCGCCGCCCTGGCCCTGGTCGTCTGCCTCGCGGCCCCCGCCGCGGCGCGCGCCGACAACCTCGACGTCGCCCTCGTGCGGGAGGTCTGGGCCGTCCAGACCTTCCTCGCCGAGCACCAGGTCAAGAACGTCGGGGTGTTGAACTTCCGGGTCCAGAAGGGGAATGGGCACGACAGCTTCGGGCTCGGGTCGCTCAGCGGCACTACCCCGCTACGGGTGGAGACCGCCCTGGTCGTGACGAACGACCCGAAAGCCCCGGTCGGGGTGATCAAAGACGCGGCCGGGGTCGCCGCCCGGTACAAGGTCGCCTGGTTCAGCAAGCCCGAGGACCGGGCGAAGCTGTTCGCCCACAAGGACTACCCCCTGGCCTGGGGGGTCGCGCGGGTCAAGCCGGACGCGCTCCTGACCGGCCGGATCAAGGTGAGCGACGACCTGGCGAAGCTGACCGTTACCGTCGAGGCGATCCTCTCCTCCGCCCCGGCCAAGCTGACGCCGGTGTGTACGTTCGAGGTGACGACCGACCGCGGGCTACTCCGGGAGCTGGGGCAGTCCTACGCGGCCCCGCGCGGGGTGGGCAAGACCCGGACCGACCGGGACCGGCAGGCGGTCGCCGACGCCCACCGCCGCGACCTGGCGCCGGGCACCGACCTCACCCCGGACAACGTGTGCGGGGTTCAGGTCCGGGTGCTGTACGACGACGTCGCCCAGACGCCCCGGATGGACGACCGGAGTCCGGGCGAGTGGCGGGTCGACCCGCCCCAGGCCGGCCAGAAGGTGGCGATCGAGGTGAGCCACAACGGCAAGGCGGACGGCCGCCGGGGGGTCGTCCTGCGGGTCAACGGGCGGAGCGTGTGGGCCCAGGTGGAGGGGCCGGACGACGACCCCGAGACCGGGATCTGGCTGGTGGACGCGGGCAAACCGCCCCTCACCTTCAAGGGGTTCCTGACGTCTCTGAAGGGGGAGAACCTGATTCCGTTCCGAGTGCTCAGCGAGGAGGAGTCGGCCGCGCGGGAGGCGGAGTTCGGCGACCGGGTCGGGCAGATCGACATCGACGTGTGCGGGTCGTCCCCCGGCGGCGGCGACCCGGACGGCGAGGTCCTGAGCATCTCCCGGGGCCTCTCCCGGAGCATCAAGCCCGCCACCCCGGCGAAGACCTGCGAGGAGCTGCGGGCGGAGATCCTGAAGAAGAACCCGCTGTTGAAAAAGGTGGCCGCTGCCCCCCGGAAGGGCGGCCTGATCGTCGGCGACGACAAGGCGGTGGGCGGCCCGGAGATCGTCATGGACGACCTGCCGAACCGCCAGAAGCTCGGCCGCCTGACCATCCGCTACTACGACCCGAAGGGGTCCGGGGCGATGCAGATCTCGAAGTGACCGGCCGGGTCGGGGTGTGGGTCTCGCGGGCGGAGGGTTCCCATGCGGTCGTTCGTGCTTGCCGCCCTCGCCGCCCTCGTAACCGGTGGTCCTCCCGGCCGGGCGGCCGACCCGCCCCCGGCCCGTAAGCTCCACGTCCTCCTCGCGATCGACACCGGGAGCGACCTGCGGGCCAGCGTGCTTCTCGACCAGGAGCGGATGGAGCGGGTCTTCAAGGCGAACATCCCGGCCGACCGGCTCGCCTTCCAGACGCTGACCGGGTCCAAGCTGACCAGTGAGAACGTCCTCGCGCACTACCGCGGCCTGAAGGTCGGGCCGGACGACGCCCTTCTATTCTTCTACGCCGGGCACGGGGCGAAGGACCCCGACAAGGGGAACGCCTTCGTCCCGCAGCTGGGGAAGGTCCCGCCGGTTTACCGGTCCGACGTCCGGGAGGCGATGCGGAAGACCGGGGCCGGGCTGGTCGTCCTGCTGACCGACTGCTGCAGTACGCACTCGAAGCTGGCGGGGAAGCCGGTCTACGGCGCGACCCGCCCCGTCACGCCCGCGTCCGCGACGGGGATCCACCCGACGATCGAGCACCTCTTCTTCCGCCACCGCGGGGTGGTGGACATCACCGCCGCGGCCGACGGGGAGGCGTCCTGGAGCGACTTCAAGGACGGCGGGGTGTTCACCCGGACGCTGGGCAAACAGCTGCTCCGCCCGATCGCCGAGCTGGATACCGACGGGGACAAGTTCGTCAGCTGGAAGGAGTTCTTCCCGGTCCTGAAGAAAGAGTCGGAGGGGACCTTCCGGTCGTGGAGTGCCAGGATGCGGAGCGCGGGCGCGGACGTGGACCAGTCGACGCAGCGGCCCACGTCCTTCTCGTTGGGCGAGCCCACCGGCGGGGCGCCGCCGCCGGACGCCACCGTGGGGGTGTACGCGGTCATCTGCCTGGTCAACGAATCCGGCGAGGCGGTGAAGTACAAGTACCGGTGGTCGGCCCGGGACGAGTGGCAGACCACGGAAATGGCCTCCGGCAAACGGGGGGAGCACTCCGCCCCGCGGGCCAAGGGGGCCGACCTCCCGCGGTTCGAGATCCTCTTCGACGGGAACAAGACGGTGATCGAGCTGGAGGCCGACACCTGGACCGGGACGGGCGCTCCGCCCCGCGGGGCGGCCGGCCGCGAGTACCCGATTCTGCTCCGGAAGAAGGACAAGTAGCCAGCTCGCGGGAGGGGTGCTGAACCGCTCCGCGAGCTGCGGTCACCGGGCGAACATTGACACACCCTGGAAATGAACCGGGGAATGTCCGTTCGCGCCTTCACGGGCTGGTCACTTCGGTGGCGCGAGAACGCGGCGGATCACGTCGGCGTAGGCGCGGAGGGTGACGTGGTTCCGGAGCTGGAACCCGTTACTCTTGAGCGCTTCCTCGGAGTAGTCGCTGAACTTCTGCGGGTTGCTCGGGTGGACCCCGTCGGCCGCGATGAGGGTGGGCACCTGATACACGTCCTTCGCGAATTCCTGGAACTTCGGGAGTGTCCCGTCCCAGTCGTCCGGGCGCCGCTTGAGGATCTCCGCCTGGTAGTCGATCAGGGGGAGCTTCAGGTCGGCCGCGACCTTCCGCTGCACGTCCGCGAACGCCTTCGCCTTCTCCAGCATCCCCGACCGCGGGGGGATCGTGGTCATCAGCACCACCGTCCCGTTCTTCAGGCACAGCCCGACCACGGCGCGGGTCTTCGCGTCGTACTCCTTCGCGTCGAGCTGGCCTAGGTCGTTGGTGCCGAACATCAACACCACGGCCTCGGGGTTCAGCTTCTGCAGCCACTTCCCGGCGTTTTCGTCGGCCCACCGGATCGTCATCCGACCCTGGTTACCGTATTCCGGCCCCCGCCACTTCCGCCAGCAGTCGGCTTTCATGTGCCCGCGGACGGTCTCCAGGTCCTTCGCCTGGTCCGGGTCGAGCGTCTTCGGGGCAAACTCCCACCCGGACCAGAAGGCCAGCGAGTTGGTGATCGAATCGCCGAACAGCCCGAGCGTTCCGGGCGTGCCGGTAAACTTGGCGTGGACCGTCTTCATCGGCCCGACCCACGCGGGGTCGGCGGCCCGGGCCGGGCTGATAACGACCAGCGCAACCACCGGCGCGAGCCAGACCACCTGGGACGAAGCTCTCATCATCGCTGCCCCTCCTTATTGGGTCCGCCGCCCATTCTCGTCGCCGCCCGGTAGCCCGGCAACCTGACGTCCGTTCCATCGGGAATGTGTTTGTCGGACCGGCTGTGCCGGCCGTCTTCCCAGTTCGAGCGGCCGGCACGGCCGGCCTTACGACTGCGGGGGCCGGAGTTCCACGGCGAACCGGTGATCGTCGACTCTCACCCCGTCCCGCCACACCCCGACCCGGCCGTCGTACCGGAACGGGGCCGCCGGCGACCACATGTTCGGTTCCGGGATCACCGCCCGGAGCACCAGCGCGGTGTCATCCGCCCCCGGAACGGGCCGCAGGTCGTACGCCACCTCGACCGTCGAAATGCCCGCGCACCGTGGGCCGACGAGCGTCCCGCGGACCTCCACCCCGGCCGCCGCGTCCAGCCCGACGCGGACGATCAGCTCGGCCCCGGCGGGCGACATGCGGACCGGTTCGACAGTGATCGAGCGGATCATCCCAGCACCAGCACGGCGTCGCCGTAGCTGTAGAACCGGTACTCCCGCCGGACCGCCTCGTCGTACGCGCGGCGCAACAGGTCGCTGCCGGCGAACGCCCCGACCAACAGGAGCAGGGTCGTTCTCGGCAGGTGGAAGTTGGTGACCAGGGCGTCGACCACCCGGAACTCGAACGGCGGGCGGATGTACAGGCCCGTGTCGCCGCGGTACGGCCTGAGCCCGTCGGGGCGGGCGGCGGATTCGAGTGTCCGGGCGGCCGTCGTCCCGACCGCGACGACCCGGCCGCCCCGGGCCTTGCACGCCAAAATCGCATCGACCGCCGACTGATCGATCTCGCACCACTCGCGGTGGATCTCGTGCGTCGCCGGGTCGGCGGCCTTCACCGGGGCGAACGTCCCGAGCCCGACGTGGAGGGTCACGCGCGCGGTCCCGATTCCCTTCGCCGCGAGCTGATCGAGCAGCTCCGGGGTGAAGTGCAGCCCGGCGGTCGGGGCGGCGACCGACCCGGCCTTCTCGGCGAACACCGTCTGGTACCGTTCGGTGTCTTCGTCCTCCGCCCGGCCTTTACGGATGTAGGGGGGGAGCGGGATCTGCCCGAACCGGGCGAGGAGGTCGTCCGGCAGGCCCGGCGGGTCCGGCTCCATCAGCCAGTGCCGCTCCGGGGTGCGGCCGCGAAGGACGAGCCGAAACGGGCCGGGCTCGGTGGCGAACGTCTCGCCCGGCTGAGGGTATCCACGGGTCTGGGCGAGCGTCTCCCAGAGGCCGGCGGCCGTCCGTCGGAGGAACAGCCCTTCCCACTTCCCGCCGGTCTTCTCCCGCCGCCCGACGACGCGGGCCGGGAGCACCTTCGTGTCGTTCAGGACGAGCAGATCGCCGGGGGCGAGCAGGGCCGGCAGGTCGCGGAAGATGTGGTGTTCGAGCTCCCCGGTCGCCCGCCGGACGACGAGCAGGCGAGACTCGTCCCGCCGGGCCGCGGGCCGCTGGGCGATCAGGTGTTCGGGCAGCTGGTAGTCGAAGAAGAGGGACATGAGGAGAGGTCAACCAGAACGCCCAGGGCGTTGCCCTGGGCGGGGAGGCTCAGGTCACTTGAAGTTCTTCACCCACTCGTCGAACGCCTTCTTGTGCTTCTCGACGGTCTTCTCGGGGCCGCGGAGCCAGAGGGAGGCGACCGCCCCGTCCTTCGTCTCGAAGATCACGTAGAGCTGCTTGTACCCGGGCATCGGGGTGCCCTTCTCGGCCATCGGGAACGGCTTCTTGATGAACGTCCCGGTCACTTCCTGGTAAACGGCGTCGTTCGGCCCGACCTTGATCTTGTCCTGCTTCTCCCCGACCTTGTCCTTCCCGTCGGCCGGCTGGAACGCGGCGGTCTGCCGTTTCAGGTTGGCCTCGACCCCGCCGCCGCCCGGCGAGAAGAAGATCGCGATCTCGGCGTCGTCCTTGTCGCCCTCGGCCTTCGGCAGCCGGAACTGGCCCTGCCGGAACTTGCTCGACGGGGTCTCTTCCTTCCAGTCGGCCGGGGTCGTGGACTTCAGCCCGGCCCACTCGACGACGGTCCCTTTATCGGCGGCCTCGGCGGTGGTCGAAACCTTCGAGTCCTCGGCGGTGGTGCAGGCCCCGGTGAGGGCCGTGAGTAGCGCGACCCCGACGGCGGCGAGGAGTGAGCGCATGATGTCCTCCGGTGGGAGACGTCCGAAATACCGGGGACATTGTACGTGCCGCGGAAGCCAGGACGATGGACGAGCGGATCAGAAGCGGTAGCAGAGCTCCGGAAGTCGGGGCGGGATCCGAATGGCCCGGATCTGTTCCGCAGTCACGGTTTGTACGGCCTGTTCTGGGATCACACCGGCGCCGTACCAGCGGGTATACCACTCGATCCGGGTCGCCGGAGCCTGGGCGAGGACCGTGAGAACGGCGTAGACCCGGCGGACCGAGACCACCGTGGGGTCGGCAAGTTGCGGTTCGGGTAGCCAGTACGAGACCGGCCGAAGGGTCGGCTCGCCGGAGAGATCTTTTCGGCCGGCGTCGGGCAACTCGGCCCGCTGCACGAAGAGGTCCTTGTCCGTCAGTATGACAAGAGGCGCGAGGGGATTCTTCTTCTCAAGAGCGCTCTTCGGATTCAAAAAGTAGTACACGGGGTACACCGGGTCCCGGTCGTCCTCGTCGGGCAGGCGGGCCACTGCTTCCCCATCGAGTAGCAGTGGCCCAGGGACAGGGCGGAACTCCGCTTCCCAATCCGGTCCGTAGCTCTTTGGCGCGTGCCGACAGCGCACCGGCTGATTTGGCTCCGACCGCCCCCGTGTCTGCCGGTTCACTTCGCGGGGCACCGGCGCGACTTCGACCGCCGGCGCCTCGCTCTCGTCGGCGGGCGGGATGGGAGGGGCGCCCGGGGCGGGCTGGGTCGCGCGCGGAGCCGGGTCCTCGTACCCGACGGCCGTGAGCGCGGAGCCGGCGGGGGCGGCCGGCTCCGACACCGGGATCGTGGGAGGGTCGAGGAGCGGGTCGATGTCGGTCACGTCCACGACCTTCGCGAGGAGGACCGGCGCGGCCGGGACCGGGGTCGCCGCGACCCCCGCCGGCGCGGGGTCCGTTGTCACCGCCGGCACGGATGTGGTCCGGGGCGGGAATGCGAAATAGATCCCGACCGCGGCCAGCAGTGCCCCGCCGATCACCCACTTCTTCATACCCGCGACCTCCGCACGCACCGGGACGACCGCCCCGATGGACGCGGGAAGATACCCACTCTGCGGAAGCGGGCAAGGTCAACCGACCACCGGCTGGCGGTCGGCCGCGCGGAGACGGGCCAGCCACGTGCGGAGGGTCGCGGCCCGTTTCCGGGCGGCGGTTTCCGCTTCCTCTTGCGAAACGCGGACGAACCGAACCCGCTCGCCCGGGCGGAACTGGCCGAGCAGGTCGAGATCCGCGCGGATGACGTGGGCGACCTTCGGGTACCCGCCGATCGTCTGCCCGTCCACCCCGAGAACGACCGGCAGCCCGTCGTTGGTAATCTGAACCGCACCCGGCGCGACCGCCTCGGATACGAGCTCCCCCGGGCGGCGGGCGATCGGCTCGCCCTTCAGCCGAAGGCCCATCCGGTTGCTCGCCGGGGAGACCTCATACTCCTGGGTGAAGAACCGGTCGGTGCCGAACCAGTCCCGCTGTGGGCCGTCGAGGACGCGGAGGAAGTGAAACCCCTCCCCCGGCGCTTCCCCTGAGAAGAGAGGGGTGGAAGACTCGGGTCCAGCTCCCCCTTCCCTCTCAGGGAAGGGGGTTGGGGGGTTAGGCTCCGGCGAACGGACGAAGGGCAGCCCCCGCGGCTCGCACCAGCTCGCGGGGCACGTCAAAACATCGCCGGCCTTGAGCGGGTCGAGGCCGGATCGGCTGCCGAGGATTTCCGGGGCCTCGAACCCGCCGGCCACGCACAGGTAGCCGCGGACACCCACCGCCGGCCCGCCGATCTGGAGAACGTCGCCGGCCTGGAGGGTGAAGGTTCTCCCTGCCGCGATGGGGTTTCGGTTGATGGTGAGCGAGAAGGGAGCGCCGAACATGACACAGGCGGTAGGGTGTTGGGCTTCGAATGTCGGTCCGGACAGGGTGAACTCGACAGCCGGGGCGTCGGGCGGGTTGCCGACGAGGGCGTTCCCGAGAGCGAGGGCGGCCCGGTCCGCGGCCCCGCCCACCGGCACCCCGAGCGCCCGCCACCGCGGCCGGCCGGCGTCGACGAGGAGCGACAGCAATCCGGGGTGGAGGAGGGTAAGACTCATGCGAACGGCCTGAGCACGAACCCGCGGGCGAGGAGGGCGGCGCGCACGGCCCTCGTGAAGGCCACCGCCTGCGGGTTATCCCCGTGAACGCAGATCGTGCGGACGCCCTTCTCCCGGATCAGCCATTCCACCTGCCGCACGGCCTCGTCGGGGTCGTGGACGAATGCGTCAGGCTCGGTTCGTGGGACGAGCGACCCGTCGGGCCGGTAGCGGCGGTCGGCGAACCCCTCGGGGATGAAGGGGACTCGCCCGCCCGCCACCCGCTCCATTTCCGAACCGGGCAGCCCGACAATGAGAAGCTGATGCGTTTCGGCGGCCCGCACCACACCTTCGGCGTACTCAGGATCGCGGCCCGCCTGGTTGTACAGCGCTCCGTGTGGTTTCAGGTATTTCACGTGCACCAGCTGGGGAATGGCCAGATCCAGGAGCCTCCGAACTTGATCGGCGCAGAGCGCGAACACTTGATGAACGACCAGCGATTGGTCCCGCCGGCCGAAGTTCTCCCGGTCGTTGTAACCGGGGTGCGCGCCGACCGAGACCCCGTGGCGCTTCGCCAGTTCCAGCGTCGCCCTCGTCGTCTCGATATCACCCGCGTGCGCACCACAGCAGACGTTCGCCGACGTGACGAGCGGCATCAGCTCGGCGTCGAACCCGGCCCCCTCGCCGAGATCCGCGTTCAGGTCAATCTCCACGACCGGCCCTCACTCCGGGAGCCCGCACTCCAGCAGCGTGATCTCGCCCGTCGGTCGGCAAACGCATTCCCCGACTTCCGCGGGTAGCAGCACTACGGCGCCCGGGCCGATCGGGTAGTGCGCGCCGCGGGACTCGAGCTCGCCGCGACCGTCGACGCACACCACAATCCGGCACCGGCCCTCCACCCCGACCCGGAACGGGACCGAGCCGACGTACCGTTCCAGGGTGAAGTAGTTACACGACACCAGCCCCTCCCGCCGCACCCCGTCCCGCTCCTCGACCGCAGGCCGGACCGGGTGGCACGGGCCCCGGGCGAAGTCCGCGCACGCCAGCCCGTCCGCCACGTGCAGCTCCCGCGGCGCACCCGTCTTCGCGTCGACCCGGTCCCAGTCGTACAGCCGGTACGTGATGTCGCTCGTCTGCTGGACCTCGAACAGTAGGACGTTGGCCCCGATCGCGTGGACCGTACCCGCCTCAAGGAACACGCAGTCGCCGGGCCGCGGGACGAAGCTGTGGAGGGTGTGCGGGGCGGTCTTCCCGGCCAGGGCCGCCTCGAAGTCGGCAGCCGTGACCCCGGGCCGGAACCCGGCGTAGATCCGGCTCGTCGCCGGGTCCGCCTCGAGCACCACCCAGGCTTCAGTCTTTCCGCTTCCCGTGAAGTGCTTCCGGGCCGCCTGCTCGTCGTCCGGGTGGACCTGGACCGACAGCTCCTGCCGGGCGTCGATGAACTTCAGCAGGAGCGGGAACCGCCCGTTCACGGGTTTTGCCGGGCCGAGGATACGGGTGTGGTCGGCGGCCAGGAGATCGCGGAGCGTGGTCCCGGCGAGCGGGCCGTTGGCGACCCGGCTCGGGTTCTTGTCCACGTCGCTGACGACCCACGCTTCCCCGACGGGGTCTCCGGACGGGTGCGGGCGGTTCAGGAGCCCGGGCAGCCGCCGGCCGCCCCACAGCATGCTCATGAAGATCGGTTCAAACTGCAGCGGGTAGAGCGCCGGTCGGGTCATTCGCGTTCACCCTCGGGCCGGCCGGCGGGAGTGCCGGCCGCACAAGGAATGAAGATACGCCGCGGGCCGACCCGCCGCAATTCGGCCGGCGGAATGGGTGGACGCCGGCAACGGAAGGGCACCCGTCCTCACCGCTCGTGCGGCCGAGGGGCTGTGGCAATCACGGCCCGGAAGGGATAAGCTGTTGGGGTCGTGCGGGTCAGGTTCTACGGTCAGTCGCCATGACGTCGCCAACGCCCCCACCACCGACGCCGACCCCGGTCTCCGGGCCGTCGGACCCCGCACCGCCCGCTTCCCACCGGACGTCACAGGTCGCGCTCGCGATCTTCCTCGCCTTCCTGCTCGGGCTGCTGGCGTTCCGCGGGTACGGCCCACGGCTCGGTTCTCGTCCGACCGAACTCGTCACGGCCCGGTACGACCTGAACCACGCGGACCGGTCGGAGCTCGAACAGATCCCCGGCGTCGGACCGAAGCTCGCCCAGGCGATCGACGACCACCGTCGCGAGAACGGGCCGTTCCGGTCGGTCGAGGACCTGCGGGGCGTCAGGGGCGTCGGCCCGGCGACACTAGACAAGGTCCGCCCGTACCTGCGGGTCGAGATCACCTCGCCTCCTGCTGCGGGCATGCCGTCGCCCGACCCCGACCCACCTCTCACCGACCGCAAGCGGCCCGCCCCCGCAGCGATCACGCCCGCGAAGAAGCCGGACGCGGCCCCGGCCCCGCGCCCGAGCGGTGTGCGGAAGCTCCAGCCTGGCGACCCGCCGATCAACGTGAACACCTCGCCGGTGGAAGACCTGCAACGGCTGCCGAGCGTCGGCCCGGTGACGGCCCAGCACATCGCGGCCGCGCGGGCCGAGCGGCCGTTCCGGTCGCTGGCCGATCTCGACCGGGTGAAGGGGATCGGGCCGAAGATGCTCGACAAGCTCCGCCCGTTCGTCGTGGTGGAGTGAATTGGGCCGAGAGGCGCGATCAGCCCGCGGTCGGGGCGGCGGCCTGCTCCTGCTTCTTCTTCCGCTCGGCGATTTCGTCCGCGAACAGCTCGCGGACTTTCTTCCGGGCGAAGATGTCCACCACCCAAGGGAAGAACCGGTTCACCAGTACGAGCAGTTTCCCGCGGACCGTCAGCGTCACGTCGTTCTTGCCCTTCTCGACGGCCCCGAGCGTCGCCACGGCCACTTCCTCCGAGGTCATTCCCCGCATGTGGTCCATCGGCATGCGGGCCTTCTGCTCCAGCATGTTCTTCGAGAAGTTCGTCTGCGTCAGCCCGGGACTGACCACGATCACCTGGATCCCGTCCTTCGCCAACTCCGCCCGGATCGCCTCGCTGAACCCGGCCACCGCGAACTTGCTCGACGAGTACAGCGACCGGGCCGGCAAGGCCCGCTTCCCGACCACCGACGAGATGTTCACGATCGCCGGCGTCGTGCCCCGCTTGAGGAGCGGCAGAAACACCCGGGTGGTTTCGGTCAGCCCGAAGAAGTTTGTCTCGAAGATCGTCCGCAAGATCTGCGGGTCAGAGTCCATGAAGTGGCCGGTGGCCCCGATCCCGGCGTTGTTGATGAGTACGTCGAGCCCGCCGAAGTGCCGGACCGCGGCGTCGACCATCGCCTGCCGGTCGCCGGGCCTGGTCACGTCGGCGGCCACGGTCTCGATCGTCCCGCCGGCCGTGCGGACCTCGGCGGCGAGTTCGTCGAGCAGCGGCTGTGACCGGGCCGCGGCCAGCACCCGGCACCCCTTTTTCGCCGCGATCACGGCCAGCGCCCGGCCGATCCCCTGGGACGCCCCGGTCACCAGAACCCGTAGCCCCGCGAGCTTCCGACGGGCCATACACCACCTCCCGGACTGAAACCTCTCTTGTTGTAGCACCCGCGGGTGAATGCCTCCATAACCCGCGCCCCGGCCGGTCGGGGAAACCCGGCCGCCTGTCCGGGTCGTGCCGGGTGTGCCGGACGCAAGGCCGGCGTAACATGACCCGGCACCCCACCCCGAGGCGAATGATGAGCCGGACAGTCTTCACGAACGCCACACTCGTTTTCCCGGACCGGTTGCACCGCGGATCGTTGCTGGTCGAGGACAAACGGGTCTCGGCGATCGGGAACCCGAATCCCGGTCCCGCCGCCGCCGTCGACCTCGAAGGCATGTACCTCGCCCCCGGCTTCGTCGACCTGCACGTCCACGGCGGGGACGGGGCCGACTTCATGGACGGCACGGCCGAGGCGTTCCGTACGGTCTGCCGGTGTCACGCCCGGCACGGGACCACCAGCCTGACCCCGACGAGTACCGTCGCCCGGACGGACCGGTACACGCGGTTCCTCGACCTGTGCGGCGAACTCCACGGCGACGTGCCCGGCGGCGCGCGGGTCGTCGGGTCCCACTTCTACGGCCCGTACTTCGCCCGCCCGGCCCGCGGCTGCCACCCCGATCAGGACTTCCTCACTCCGGATGCCGACAACGCCGGCCGGTTCTTCCATCTCGCCGGCCGCATGCCGTTCGTCGTCACTGTCGCCCCGGAAATCCCGAACGCCGAATGGCTCGTGCGGACCTACGCCGACCGGGGGGTGCGGTTCAACGCCGGGCACAGCTTCGCCACCTTCCCGCAGATGGAGGCCGCGGTCGGCTGGGGGGTGCGGCACGTCGACCACCTGTTCTGCGCGATGTCCGACCGGGCCCGGCTGCGGCAGTCCCAGACGTACCCGATGCGGGCCGGGGTGATGGAGGCGACGCTCTACTTCGACCAGCTGACCACCGAGGTGATCGCCGACGGGAAGCACCTGACCGCCGAGCTCTTGCGGGTGGCGTACAAGTTCAAGGGGCCGGACCGGCTCGCCCTGGTCACCGACTCGATGCGCGCGGTCGACCTGCCGGACGGCGAATACTGGTTCGGCCCGGACGGGGCGGGCGAGCGGGTGCGGAAGATGGACGGCGTCGGGGTGACGCCGGACGGCACCGCGCTCGCGTCCGGGGTGATGGGAATGGACCACGGGGTGCGGACGATGCATCAGCTCGCGGGGGTGCCGCTCCCCGAGGCGGTCCGGATGGCGAGCCTGACCCCGGCCCGGATCCTCGGGATCGATCGCGACACCGGCAGCCTCGAAGTCGGCAAGCGGGCCGACCTCGTCGTCCTCGACAGTGACCTCAATGTGAAGCAGGTCTACATCGGCGGCCTGCGGGTGGTATGAATTGTCGGCCGCAAAAGAACAAACAAGTATTGGCCGCACAAAAGCACAAAAAGCACAAAAATGAGATGGATATATTTTTGTGCTTTTTGTGCTTTTGTGCGGCCAATGTCTGAATCCTCTGGACTCAGTCGGAGAGGTTGGCGAGGTAGTCGTCGAACCGCTTGCGGGCGGCGAACTCGTCCCCCATCAGCTTCTTCTGCCGGGCCGTCAGGGCGTCGATCTCCTTCTCCTGGTCCGACAGCTTCTTCAGGTACACCTGGTACACCTCGGCCTCCTTCGGGGTGTTCGCCAGGTTCTTCCGGATCCGGTCCTGGTCCCCGCTCAGCCGATTCAGGTCGGCCTGGATCTGCTGCAACTCCCGCAGGGCGGTGTCCCACCCGGCCTTCATCTGGAGGGCCTCCTTCAGCTTCTCCTTCAGGGCCGGAGACGCCTCGTTCAGCGACAGGACGAACCGGATCTGGCCGTCCGGGTTGTTCGACAGGGCGACGTCCGCCCGGACGTCCCGCTCCTCGGTCACCACGAACCCCTTCTCCTCCCCGGCCTTGACCCGGGTCTGGAACCGGTACACGTCCTTGGTGTCCTCGGCCGGCTTGTCCGTGTCCACCAGCTTGAACTGCTGGTTCGTCCGGTTCGGGTGCTCGATCAGGAGCGTCCGGTCCTGCTGGCTCCGGTTCGCGACCCGGTACTTCTTCACCTCCCGGACCTTGGTCATGGTGGTCACGATCCCCTTGACCGCCTTGACCGAGGTGATCCGGCTCGACCCGTCCCCGACCTGGGGGTCGACCTCGGTCCCCAGGTCGATCGCATAGCTGACCAGCCGTTCCTCGTTCGGCTGGACGTCGAGCACCCGGGTGTCCCCGGCGTACGTGCTCCCCTCGAACACGGTGATCGGGCCCTGCGCCAGGTGGGCGCCCGAGGTGTTCTTGAACCGGAGGCCGAGGAGCGGGTGCTTGGGCTGGACGCTCGGGTTGTAGATGCTGACCCGGGCGGCCTCGACGTCCTTCCCGACGATCGGGAGGAGGGCGCTCTTCTGCCGGGCGAGGGAGACCGGATGGTCGACCGCGTACTGGAAGAAGTCCCCGAGCTGCCCGCCCGTCGCCGCGCTCCCGACCGACCCGGTGCTCAGTCGGCCCGCCAGTTCCCGGCCGACATCCGCCCCGAACCGCTTCCGCTCGGCGTCTTTCCCTTTGTCGGCGGTTCCCGCCAGGCGCATCCGCCCGTCGGCCGGGACCTGGTACCCGAACCCAGCCGGCCCGCCGGGCCCCGCCAGGCCCGGGGCTGCCGCCATCGGGGCCGGCGGCATCGCTGCCCCCAGGGGAGCGTTGAATGTGTTGAGGTGTACCGTGTCGTTGACTTGCTTGTTAAACCCGCCGTCGTAAGTCGGGGGGCGGAGGGAGGCGAACAGCTCGGGCTCGACGGTCGGCCGCGGGACGAACAGCGGGTTATACAGGTCCATCTTGAAGCTGATCGGGCGGCCGGACACCAGGGCCATCCGGACCCCGGCCCAGTCCTCGTCGGTCGTGTTCTCGACCACCGCCCACCCCTGGAGGTACGGCTTCCCCTTGGCCTCCCCGTCCAGCACCAGCCGGTAGCTCGTCTTCCAGATCGGGGCCTCGACCACGTACCCGACCTGGACCTTCCGCTTCCCGTCCCCGGCGAAGTGCAGGCTCACCG
>JAQGHQ010000091.1 GCA_028288765.1 Gemmataceae bacterium
TGTTGAATCGATCGATTTCTCGGGGCGAGCGGGGGGCGTGAGCCCCCCGAGTAACGTGAGACCAACCGATACGTTGAGGTCACTCGGGGGGCTCACGCCCCCCGCTCGCCAAGATTTCAACAAAGCATCTGTCTGTGTGAGCGTGGCGGTCGCGCTGGTTGCCGCGCTCACGGCCGTCGCGTCCGGCCGCGAGCCGACGGAAGCCAAACCGCCCGCCCTTCCCGGGCCCACCGCAAACTCGCCCGATGAGCCGGTGGCCGCCGCATTCTCGCTGGCCCGGGGTGCGGAATCTCTCGATCGGTCGGCGATGGCCTGGGCCAGGGCGAAGGGGTGCGCCAGCTGTCATACCAGCTACCCGTACCTGATGGCCCGACCGATGCTCGGCGACCCCAAGGCGCCGGCCCTGGTCTGGACGCGCACGTTCTTCGAGGACCGGGTCGCCGGCTGGGACCGCGGCGGCAAGGGGGCCGGCCTGCCGGCGGAAGAAGACGAGGCCGTGACCGAGGTCGTGGCCACCGCCGCGACCCTCGCCTACGACGACGCGCGGTCCACCGGCAAACTGCACCCGCGGACCCGCCAGGCCCTGGACCGGATGTGGACGCTCCAGCGCCCGGACGGGTCGTGGGACTGGAACAAACACCAACTCCCGCCGCAAGAGCTCGACGAGTACTTCGGGGTCGTTTACGCGGCACTCGGCGTCGGGCACGCCCCGGGCGGGTACGCCGGGAGCGAGACCGCGAAGGACGGGGTCGCCCGGCTCAAGCGATACCTCACCCAGAACCGACCGCTCAACCTGCACCACAAGACCTGGCTCCTGTGGGCGTCGTTAAAACTGGACGGGCTGATGACCGCGGACGAGCGGGATCGCACCATCAAGGATCTCCTCGCCCTCCAGCGCGAGGACGGCGGCTGGAACCTGCCGTCGCTAGGCGACTGGAAACGGCTGGACGGCACGGCCAACGACAAGCAGGCGGCGAGCGACGGTTACGCGACCGGTCTGATCCTGTTCGTGTTGCGTGAGGCCGGAGTACCCATCAAGGCCGACCCGGTCCGGCGCGGCGTGACCTGGCTCAAGACCCACCAGCGGGCTTCGGGCCGCTGGTTCACGCGCTCCTTGAACGCGGACCGGGCGCACTACATCACCAACGCCGGGACCGCCTTCGCCCTCATGGCTCTGAAAGCGTGTGAGGTCGGTGAGCCGTGAGATCGAGAACCAATCGTGCGTGGTCGAGGCCAAGACGGTGCGGGTAAGGTCGGCACCACGATCCCGGAACTTTCGCCCGACCACTAGCCTTTCCCGGCTTGCCACGCGACGGAGGATTGCATGGAATGAGTGTCGGTATATGACCCCGCTCCGCCGCCGAGTCGCCTATGCCTCCCGAATGGCTCGTCCAGCAGTTCCCGGTCACGGCTGCGGTTCTCATAACGGCGTGGCTCGTGGTAAAATGGACCGAGAAGCGACACGAGCGGGAACTGGCCCGTCAGGAGACACAAGCCGGGAAGGACGGGGAGTGGTATCAAGCGACGATCGTCGAGCAGCGGAACCAGATGCAGGGGTTGATCGACCAGCTCCGACTACTCTCGTCCGGGCTGACCAGCGTGACCGATGAGATTGTCAAGTTGACAGAGTCCCAGCAGCAAACACTGTCCGAGTTCCAAGTACAACTGCAGCGGCTGGGAGAAGAGCACACGAAGCTGCTCAAGGAGAAGGACACACAGATCAACCGTCTGGTCCGGCAACTGAACCAGGCGATGAAGCGGGAAGAAGGTAAGGAATGACCGAGTACTTACTGGCCCAGGGAATCACAATCGCGCTGCTCGCCGGCTTCACCCTCGTGCTGGTGCGGTTGGCGGCCCGCCGCGACCGTGTCCGCGCCGAGAGATTCGACCGCAACCGGCGAGCTGCCCGGGTGCGGTTCGACCGCGAGACGACAGCGTGGGGGGCATCCGTTCCCCATCTTGCGCTGGGGGAACAGATCGCGAACCTGCGAGCCCGTCTGGGGGGCCTGCCACCAATTCCCGATACTGGCGTCTTACGGACTACGACAGACGAGCTCATCGTGACGATTCGGGCTGCAGCCCGCTCGACGCCTCCCGGAACAACGACCACCGCCCAGAACGAGTCGCCGGAAAGAGCCTCGGGTGAATCGGTCGTTGTGGGGGATAAACCTATCCCGAACCGCGACAAGTTCCGCATTCAGAAACGTTGCCAGCTCTGCGGCCGCGGCCGGGCCGTCTACCGGAAGTTCGGCATCTGCAGGAGCTGCTTCCGAAAGATGGCCGGCCAAGGGCTGATCGCGTCTAGGTCAGTGTCCGTGTTGCCCAGCGACGCGGCCATCGTTTGGGACCCAAAGGAAGTATCGGCTGCGGAGTATGCCGAATTAGTCCAAGCCCTCGGCGACCTAAGCCGGGCCGCCGGGGGAACGGGAGTCAAGCGGGGCGGGTCGGACGGGTTTGAAGTGTCGCTGATGGCTAAAGGATTACCCGGCCCCGGACGGTCACCGAGCCGAACGCCGTACGGAGGGCTGCCTAGAGGCTCCGGGCACTCGACGATCTGAACACGGAGGCGCACGGCACCCGATGACAGCCATAATTACGAACGCGACAAGAGACAAACATTTGTGTGCCATGCTTTTGTGAGATTTAGAGGCGCGACAAAGATGAATTCTGAAGAGCGACGACGCAAGAAAAAGGTTGTCCTCCAGCGAGACGATTATCACATCAAAGTAGCAGACAGTGAACAAAAAACACATTCTAACGATGTCGCCGAGCTGGTCAAACACGACCTTCTTGGGCTGACTCTTGACCAACCTGCCGGGGGGGCCGCCAACCAGAACTCGGCCTCCACGACCAACTACTCCTTCGTACGGGTTCCGCTCTCGCCGAAGATTGCGAATAAAATTGAGACCTGCCAGTTGGTAGCTGAGAGGGCAGAGGAGAACGCACAGGAGCAAGCCGCCCGCGGGGATCGACCGTCGGCTACCGTCGAGCAGGCCAGGGCGAACCTGGAACATGTCCTCTCGAAATTCCGGTTGAAAGGGCTTCACGTTGAAATAATAAACGCCGACGACAAGCCGATTATCGCGATTGTACCACCAGATCTCTCGAGAGCGGTGCGGTCCCTCTCGAGGAAGCGCATCTAAACAACCCCTGCTTTTAAACATGAATGCGGTTGGCATCGCAGAACAAATAAGCACGGGGCACATGTATGATGACAGCTCCGGGACAGTGGTCCCGGAGCTGTTTTCGTCCGGAGGCCGCGCCATGTCCGCCCCCGCCGTTCGCGTGGACGTCCGCCCTGACACCGTCGCGGTGCTGGCGATCGACCAGCCTGGGTCCAGGGTCAACGTCCTGACGCAGGAGCTCTGGACGGAGCTGGAGTCGGCGATCGACGCGCTCGCCCGGCGGCCCGACCTCCGCGGGCTGGTGGTCGCGAGCGGGAAGCCTGGCGTGTTCATCGCGGGTGCGGACCTGAAGATGTTCGCGAACGCCCCGGCCCCGAACGACCCGGCGGTGCGGGCGTTCATCGAGCAGGGGCTGCGGGTGCTGGAGAAGCTGGAGGCGCTTCCGTTTCCCACGTGCGCGGCGATCGACGGGGCTGCACTCGGCGGTGGGCTGGAGGTCGCGCTGGCGTGCGACTACCGCCTCGCCGGCACCAACCCGAAGGTGCAATTCGGGCTGCCGGAGGTGAAGCTGGGGCTGATCCCCGGCTGGGGCGGGACCCAGCGATTGCCCCGGGTGGTCGGCCTGAAGCCGGCCGCCGGGATGCTGACCACCGGGACAAGTCTGACCGGTGCGCAGGCCGAGGACGCCGGGCTTATGGGCGTTCAGAGTGTTCCCGATCTCATCGAAGCAACCGCCGGGTTCCTGGTCGAGCTGCAACTTGCAGGCGGAGTCCTGGCGGAGCTGGGCGACGGCCCGGACTGGCGCAAGCAGCGGACCGACAAACGGCAGCCGATTCCGGAGTCGACCCCGCGCGACCTGCCACCGCTGGCACCGGACGCATCCATCGCCGCCCGCGAAGCCCGGTCTGTCATGCTCCACGGGGCCGAACTCTCGCTCGCGGAAGCAATTCGGTTGGAAACCGAGGCGTTCATGCGACTGGCCGGGTCGCCGGAGTCGAATCAGCTCGTCGCGGAGTTCTTCGCCAGCCGGAAGAAGTGATGTCACCCTGACTACCCGACAGGTTTATCCTCACTCTTCAGACAGATTGCAATCGCTCGTCGTCCGGCGAGTTATTCCCTGATCTGAATCGAAGTCCGTTACTTGACAGGCAACGGCCCGCGTATCATGCGGTGTCGGCTGACCGAGACGGGCATCCGGAGATGGCGACACCCGGCCGCGCTATCCGATCAGTCCGCGACGTGATCAACGTCCCTCCGGGCATTCGGCCACCGGGTGAAACACTGTGGGACTGCCATTCACTGCCAAATCCTGCCACCGGCCACCGACTGCCGGTCTGCGCGCACCATTTGGTGCCCCACACTGACAGCACCCTGTCACGGAGATCTGGGCAGACCACCAGACGAGATGAGGACAATCTGTTGTGGAGTCTGACGATATTTCTCGGCTCGGAACGTCGAGCGATACGCTCAGGGGCTCTCAGAACCTGTCACCTGCCTTGCCATCGATGGGTCGGACACCACCGAATCGCTCGCCCTGGCAATCGGCCGATGAACAACGCACTCCCGGACTGCCAAACCCTGCCATTCTCTGCCACGGGCGATCCGCAAGCCCGCGAATCGGCTCCGGCGCTATCAGATCCGATCACCGACGATCACCGACCGGCGTGTGTGTCCGCGAACCGGTCCTGAGGCTGCCAAACAAGGCATTGCAATCGAGAGTGCGATCGGATATCCTGATCTGTGGCTCCGGTTGCCGCGGAGGGATGGCCGACCCATGCCCACGAAAAGTACAGGTATCCAAGTGGAAAGCCCCGGCTCATCGCCGGGGCTTTCGGTGGGTTCGCTGCCATCCCCGTCACTCTCACGGCCGGGCGGCGGTGAGGGCGTCTCGGGCCGCACCCTGAATCGGGCCGAGGGCCGCGTCGATTTCCCGGGCCGGGATAGTCCGGCCCTGCTCCCGCTCCGCGCCCTGCTTGAAGTCGGCCTTCGCCTGCTCGGTCTTCCCGGTCTCCCACCGGGCCGCGCCGAGGAAGTACCACGCCAGCACCCCGTCGGGGTCGTTCCACGCGGCCTCGGCCAGCGCCTTCTCGGCGTCCGCGTACCGCCCGGCCTTGTACGCCCCGATTCCGGCGTCGAGGAACCGGGCCGCCGCGGCCGGGTCTTTCCGCGGCCCCTCGACCGGCCGGCGGGCCGGGGCAGCCGGGTCGACGACCGCCGCCGCCCCGATGTCGGCCGCCTGCGCCCAGCCCTTCCCCTTCCCGGCCACATAGGCCGGGGTGGCGCGGGCCTTGGAGAACATCACTTTCGCCCCCGGGACGTCGTTCTTGAGCAGGAGCGCCAGCCCGGCCACGGTCATCGCCTTGGCCGCGTCCTCCGACCCGGGTTCCGCGGTCTTGAGTGTCTTGCCCGCGGCATCGAGTGCCGGGTCGGCGTCGGCCGGGCGGCGGAGTTCGACCAGCACCGGGAGCCACAGGTCAAGGGACCGCGCGGGGGAAAGGGCGTCCCCGATCTCCGCCCGGAACCGCTTCTCCGCCGCCGCCAGCCGCAACTGTTCCGCCGCGACGTTCGTTTCCAGTTCCTTCACCTTCTCCGCGTGGGCGGCGGCCACCTTCTTCGTGTCGTCGGCGAACTTGTCGGCGAGCTTCTTCAAGTTGGCTGCGTGGGCCTCCTTGAGAGTGTCGATCGTCGTCGCGCCGTCGGCGGCCTGTTTCTTCAGCTCGGCGGCGTGGGCGGCGGTCAGCTTCTTCGTCTCGGCCGCGTACCCGGCCGTCAGCTCGTTCACCGCCGCGTCGTGGTCGGTCTTGAGCCTGGTGATCTCGGTCTGGAACTTCGTGGTGGTCTTTTCCAGGTCGGCGGCGGCGGCCTTCGCGGCGGCCTCGGCCTTGTTCACCCGGCCGGCGAGGTCGAGCAGGTGGCCGGTCGTCAGCCCGACCCCGGCGACCGCGGACAGCTCTGGGGGAACGAGCTTGGCGAGGTCGGGGCCGGTCGCCCGGGAGGCGGCGGATTTGTTCGCGGCGAGGAGGGCGGCGGTGTCGTACTTCTCGGGCAGGAGCTTCACCCCCTGAAGCTCCTTGGCGATCGCGTCGAGAACTGCCGCGGCGTCTTTCCGACCCTTCTCGGCGAGCGTCAGCGCGTCGTCCGTCTTCTTCAGCTTGCCTTCCAGATCGGCCGCGGTCTCCTTCGCGGCCTTCAAGTCTTTATCCAGCTTCACCACCGCTTCCTGCTCGGTCTTCAGTTCCTTCTCGATGCTCACCACCTGGTCGTTCGCCTTCTTCAGGTCAGTGGCGAGCGTGTCGTTTTTCTTCTTCAGGTCCGCGGCCGTTTTCGTCAGCTCGATCGATTGCTTCTCCGCGGCGGCGAGCTGGTCGAGGGCCTTCGCCACCCCCTCCTTCTTCACCACCGGGCCGACGGCCGGGTGGTCGTACAGCGCCCGCCGCAGCTCCCAGTACGCTTTCAGGTCGTCGCAGCACTTGGGGAAGATCTGTTCGAGCGGGTCGGTGAGCGGGTTCAGCCCGCGGCCGGCGAGCGCCTTCGCCCGCTTCTCGTGCGCGGCCTTCGCCTTCGCGATCTGGTCGGCGGCGTCGGCGTACTTGCCGGCAGCTGCGCTGTTCACCGCTTTCCAGAACGCCGGACCGGCTTCCGGCGGCTCCTCGGCGGCCGGGGCCGGCTGCGGGGCCTCGCCCAGGGCGAGGAGGATCACCGCCGCGGCGGCCAGCTGCTCGGCGTCCGCCGGGGCCAGGCGGAACGAGGTCTTGCCGGCGTCGGAGTCGGTGGCGGCGACCCGGTCGAGGGCAGCCTGGAACACCTCGGCGGACCTGGGGAACTTCTTGAGCCCGTCGGCGTACACTTCGCGGGCTTTGGTCCGGTCGCCGACGAGTTCGTGCGTCAGCCCGAGGTGCAGGGCCGCGCGGACGGCGGTCTTCTCGCCGTCCGGGGTCTTCGCCGCCTCGGGGTCGTTCACCACCGCCTCGAGGTCGGTCCGGACCAGCTTCAGCCCGGGGTCGTCGGCCGTGACCGCGGCATTCGTCTGGCCCAGCTCCCGGACCCGGGCGAAAAACCGCGCCTGGCCGAGCGTCGCCTTCCCCTCGGCCGTGTTCATCCCCGCCTTCTCCATCACCTTGACCGCCCGGGCGGGGTCGCCCGCGCTCATCGCGGCGGTGGCGTCCGCGACCGGACCCGGGCCGGCCGGCTGTGTGGCCGGGCCGCCGTTCTGGGGAGTACCACCCTGGGTCGTGGGCGGGCCGACGGTCGGGCCGACAGGCTTCCCGTCGCCCTTCTGCGGGAGAATGTCGGAGAAGTAGACCCCACTCGCCATGCCGACGCCGAGTAACAGCCCGAGGAACAGCCCGGCCGCACCCCGCCGATTAACTCCCGCCGGGGCGGCGGCGGCCGACCGGGGCCCCGCCGGGGCGGTGCGGTCGGACCGGCCTTCCCGCGGCTCGGGGGCCCGGGCGGCGGGAGCCTTCGGCCTCGTCTTCGCGGGGGGCAGTGCCTCCTGCTCGTTGGAGTCGGCCACCCAGTCGAGCACGACCGACGGGTCGGACGACTTCGGGGGCGGCGGCGGGAAGTCGGTCGCGCGGGAACCCGGGGCGGGGTCTTTCTTCTTGCCCTTCGCCGGAGGCGGTTCGGCGGGCGGCCCGCCGAACAAGTGGGCGACCGGCGCGTCTTCGGTCGATCCCGGTTCCGCGTTCGCCGGCCGCCCACCCCGGGACGACAGGATCCCGGACACCGGCCCGCCCGGCGCACCCGGCGTGTGCTCCGCCGCCGACCAGTCGACCTCGTCGTCGTCCGGAAAGGGGACCCGGGTCGTCATGTCCGGGCGGGTGCTGTCCTCCATGTCGAAATCGATCCGGCCGCCCGCCGAGATGTGCAGACTGTCCGAGTCCGCCGCCTCCAGGTCCGGGTGGTCGGAGAACTCGACCGCGTCGGCCGGGTCCGGGGTCTCGACCGGGACGTCCGACGACCCCCGCCCACTGCCCGCGGGCGGCTTCGCCCCGGAGAAGATGCTCGACGCGGCGGACGACAGCGACGGCTGGTCGAGGTCCGCGTCGTCCCCGAACGGGTCGATCGCCCCGGTTTCGGGCAGCAACTCGAATTCGGGTTGGGTCCGGCGGTCGGCGAACAGGTCCGATCCGCTCTGCGACTCCCAATCGGTCGGTTCCCCGGACCCGTGGGGGGCCCCCCACGCGGGCACCTCGTCGGGCTCGGTCGCGTCCGCCGCGAAGTCCGGGGGGGGGTCGTCGGTCAGGGTCACGTCCATCCCGGGGGCTTCCAGTCGGATCGCCGACGACTCGCCCGGTAAACTCGAATCCGGGTCGGACAGGTCGGCCAGGATACTGGAGGCGTCCACCGCCCCGGGCGGGGCGGCCCCGAGATCGGCGTCGTCCCGGAACCCGCCCTCGCCGGGCAGGTCGGGGGTTCCGGCCAGCCTGGCGGAGTCGAACAGCGAGTCGTCCACGTCGAAGAGCGAGTCGGGCGCGTCGGACACCTCGTCGGCAACCGGCATCCCGTCCTCGGCCCGCGGATCTCCGACGGTGCTCCCGCCGGGCGGTTGGTCGAACGTCAGGGCGACGTCGGACCCCCGCCCCGACGGCGCGACCGGGACCGGCGGGTCGATCGGGGTCATCGGGTCGGCCGGGGCGTAGGCGGTCGCCGCGATCACGTCGGACGCATCGGCGGCCGGGGCGGTCGGGACGGGGCCGGAGGCGAAGATGTCCGACCCCTCGATGTGGGGGTGCGGGGCCGGGCCGGCGAGCCCGGCCGCGATCACGTCGATCGGGACCGACGGGGGTTCCTCGGTGGCCTGGAGATCGTCCGGGACCAGCTGGTCGTCCGCCTGGGAATCGAGCCACCCCGACCCCGGTGTGAGCGGGGAGAGCGGCTCCAGGTTCCCGACGTCGGCGTCGTCGTCCGGCCAACCAACTGCCTCCGCCTCGGGGACCACCCCGGAGTCGGCGGCGGAGGCGGTCGGGATCGCTCCCGACCGGTCCCCGGACGAGACCGGCTGCGCGGTGGGAACGCCCCCAAACAGGTTCGACGACGACGCAGGCCCGGCCGTCGGGACGTCTCCGAACAGGCCGGACGATGACGCACTCTCCGCCGTCGGCGGGTCACCCACTTCCTCGAACGGAACCGCCTCCGCCAGGGGGAGCAGGTCGTCGGCTGCCGGCTCGGCCCACAGGGCGAACACCTCGACCTCCGCCGCGTCGGCCGTCGGGATGTCGGCATCGACCGATTCCGGCTCCGCGAGCGGAAGGATTTCGGAGACCGGGGCGAACTCCGCGACCGGCTCGACCTCCTCGATGTGAAGCGGCGTACCGTGTCCGGCCGGGGGCCGATCGGCCCCCGGACCCGCGGCCGGCTCGGCGGGCGGGCTCAGACCGGGGATGTCGGGGAGGTCGGCGAAAGCCACCCCGATCGTCCGGTCGCCGTCCCCCTCACCCGGGTCCAGGAGGTTGAACGACACCGCCCCGCCCTCCGGTTCGGGCTCGCCCTCGGCAAGCGGGATCGTCGGGTCGGACAGCCCGGCGAGGTCGAGGTCGGCCAGTTCGGGGAGTTCGAACGGCAGTTCGTCGCCCGCGGGGTCGTTCCCGGTGTGGTCCGGCCGGGGGTGCGGGTGCGGGTCCTGCCCGGTCGGTTCGGGAGGCAGTGGATTGGTATCGTTGGACATGTCGGACAGCTCCGCAGGTGCGGGAAAGGCCGCCGAACCGGACGGGGTGGGCTCGCCGGGACGGTCCGCTCGCCGGAAATGGTAAACTGTATTGTCTCGTAATTCGCCGCCAGGACAATATTTTTCTCCGTTTTCCCTTCCCCGTCGGCCGGACCGTCGGAATCGGCCGGCTCTACCCTGCTTTCCCGGTCTCCCACATAACGGGTTCGGTCGGTTGTACCGAGTTGGCGGCCGGTTGAGGCAGTTCTCCCGGCGGCACTGCCCGGCTTCGGGCAGAGTGTGCATGAAGGTCGGGCGAACACTTGGGAATGGAATCATGAATCGGATGCAGTTCGTCGTCGCAACTCATTACAGAATTCGGCTTTGCCCGGCGCCTCGAGGCAAAATCACGGAACCGGCATTTCAGTTGCTTTTGTTTAACATGCCCGATCAACACCAGCACCCCGAGAAGCACCGAGTGCCCTTTGACGAAACGTGTTCCGGCTGGGAGCTTCGATGAACGCGCTCATGCACACACAGCCGACCACTCCGCACACCCTGCTCACCGGATTGTCCCGAAAGGAGCAGGCGGTGACAGACGTGATTGCCGGTCGAGTATCCCTGCTCGAAGCGGCGGCCCGGTTCGGGGCGGCCGGCGAAGCGCGGCCCGATACCGACGGTGAAGCTCTGTGCCGGTCCGTGATCGGGTGGGTCCACCTGGCGTTGCGGGACCGGCCGGAGCGGGCCGATCTGGTGGCCGGTCGATTGGAACATGAGTTGCAAGATTACCGGGCCCAATTGGGCCACTTGCCTACGCCCGTGTGATTGGGTACTATGCCCCCCTTGCACGGGTGGAATCAACCACGGACGAGATGGAGTCCGCGGCCGCGGGCCGTGGACGGACCGAATGACCACTACCCAGGACAGGTGACACCGTGCCCCCTATGTTCGAGCCGGCGTCGGCAGACGTAGCCCGTCAAGATCAGGAAGTGGTGGAACTCCAGCTGCTGCTCCCGCGGTGGCAGGCCCTCGAACTCGAGGCCGCCGCCCGCGAGCGCGGGATGACCACCGGGCAGATGCTCCGGCGCGTGATCCGGAACCTCCTCGCTGACGAGCCGATTGCAGCGAAGTCCTGATCCGCCCACACGTTCCGACCACCAGTTGCGCAACACTTTCTCGTTGCTCGCGCGACCCGTCGTGCCTCTGTTTTTCTCTTCCCTTTGATGCCCCGCGGTTCTGCTTGCTTCCCCGGCCCGGGTCGGGTACGTACACCGCACGGACGCGTACATCGGACGGGTACGTACATCGGGCTCAGGCGGCCGGCCGGCCGCCTTGGTGAATAAGTTCGAAACCCGAAGCACGAAATCCGAAACAACCCCAGGGACTGCTGGGGCCTGAATACTCCAGGTTCGGGTTTCGGTCGTCGAGGTTCCGGACAACGCCGGGGGCGGGCATGGCACTCTTGGAAGTGGACGGGCTGGTCAAGTACTTCGGCCGCCGACTGGTGGTAAACGGGGTGTCGTTCACCGTGAACGCCGGGGAAGTGGTCGGGCTACTCGGGCCGAACGGGGCCGGGAAGACGACCAGTTTCCGGATGGCGACCGGACAGATCCCCCCGAACGGGGGGCGGGTGACGTTCAACGACGAGGACGTGACCCCCCTTCCGATGTACCAGCGGGCCCGCCGCGGGATGGGCTATTTGTCCCAGGAACCGAGCGTCTTCCGCAAGCTGTCGGTCGAGAACAACCTGATCGCGATCCTGGAGGCCCTGCCCCGGAGCCGGAGCCTGGGGCGGCGGCTGACCCGGCGGGAGCGCCTGGAGCGGACCGACGCAGCCCTGACGCGGTTCAAATTGGACCACGTCCGCACCAACACCGCCGGCCGGTGTTCCGGGGGTGAGAAGCGGCGGCTCGAAATCGCCCGCTGCCTGGTGTGTGAGCCGTTATTGATCCTGCTCGACGAGCCGTTCGCGGCGGTGGACCCGAAGACGACCGAGGACATCCGTCAGAACATCCGCGACCTGGCCAAGTCCGGGATCGGCATCCTGATCACCGACCACAACGTCCGCGAGGTGTTCCGGAGCGCCGACCGGGTGTACCTGATCAGCAACGGGGAGGTGGTGACCCACGGCACCCCGCACGAGCTGGTGAACGACCAGAAGGCGATCGACGCCTACCTCGGCCGGAGCTTCGAGGAGGACGGGTTCACCCGCCACTTCGCCGCCCGGTCTCACACCCTGCCGGGGGGTGCCGCCCCGATCCCGCCCCCCCCGCCGACACCCGCGCCGGAGGTGGTGGCGCCGAAGTCGGCCGCGCCGCCCTCCTCCAAAAACGATTCACCCTCCCGAGCTGGAACGCCGGCGATCGCACGCCCCCCGGCCCGCCCCGAGCCGGCCCGCACGGAGCCGACTCGCCCGAATCCGGGCACTCCGACCGTTTCGACGGTCACGCCCGCTCCGGTCGTGTTCCCGCCCGCGCCCCCGTCGCCATTCCCCTCGGTCACCCCTCCGCCCGGCAGTAGCTTCTCGGGGGTCGTCGGGGGAATGCTGGGGATGGAGCTGTTGCGGCGGGACGTGGAAGCCCTGACCGACGACACGAAGGTGAAGGCGGCGATGGTGGGGATCGTGTCGAAAGGAACGGCGGCGATCCCGACCCTGCTCGAATCGCTGGAGCGCCGCGACCCGGTCCTCCGCCGGCGGGTGTTCGAGGTCCTCAAGTTCCTGGCCAAGGATCACGCCCCGCTCGACTTCGACCCGGACGGACCCGACGAGGTCCGGCTCCGGCAGATCGCTTATCTCCGGGCCAAGTTGGAACGGCGGAAATAAAGTCCCAAGTTCCAGGTTCCAGGTTGGGTCACCGAGCCGGTACAACAGCCGTGACTCGGTTTAACTTGGGACCGAGAACCCGGAACCTGGAACGAGATCATGTCCACCTCAGAACAACTCGCCGACACATACCTGAAGGGCGCGGCCGACCTGCGGGCCGCGGTGGCGGGCATGACCCGCGATCAGCTCACCGCCCGCCCGGTCCCCGGCCGGTGGAGCACCCTCGAAGTGATCTGCCATATCGCCGACTTCGAGGCGGTCCTGGCCGAACGAATGAAGCGGATCATCGCCCTCGGCGACAACCCGCTCCTCTTGGTCGCCGACGAGAACCTGTTCCTGGAGAAGTTGCGCTACCACGACCGGGACGCGGAGGAGGAACTGGCCCTGATCGACGCCACCCGCAAGCAGATGGCCCGGATCATCCGCCGGCTGACCCCCGATCAGTTACAGTCCACCGGGGTTCACAGCAAGAAGGGGCTCATCACACTGGAGAAGGCGATCCAGACGGCGACCAACCACGTCACGCACCACCTCCCGTTCGTCGCGGAGAAGCGGAAAGCACTCGGGCTCTGATTTCAGTGGGCAGTGGGCAGTCTACTGTCCTCTGCCCACTCCTCTCGCCCGCCAGGGGTTTCACCCCCGGCTACCGGCCGCCGCCCCTCCGGGGCTCCAAAACCAAACTCCGCGCACTTGCACACCCCCGCCACTGCCGTCTGCCGTCTGCCCACTGCCCCGGTCAAGGTTCGCCCGGCTTGGGGCCGAACCCCGGGGGCAGGCGGAGCAAGTCCGGGTCGAGCAGGAAGAGTTGACGCTTACCGGGAACGTCGGCGGCGTCGATCAGGATCTTGTCCCGCTGCCGGAACACCTCGACCACCGCCCGCGCGGCGAGCCGCGACTCGATGAAGAACCGCTGCTCGTCCAGCATCCGCTTCCGGCGGTCGGCGATGTCCTTGTCGACCGACTCCGGGTTCTCTTTCCGCTGGTTCACCCGCGTCTCCCGCTCGGCGGCCAGCGCCGCTTCCTCCTCGGGGGGGAGCTGGGTCCGGGCCCGGTGCCACGCCAGGAACACGTCCCGCACCGCCCTGGCCTCTTCCACCTGCCGGTTCGCCTCGGTCGCGGCCCGCCGGACCACCCGGTCGGCCTCCTCCTCCGCGCGGCGGCGGGCCCGGAGGGCGTCGGCCTCGGCCTCGTTCACCAGCTTGTCGCGCTCCTGGATGGCCTTGGCGACCGCGTGGTACGACGACACCACCTCCGGCGGGGGGTGCAGGTCGTGCAGGGTGAACCCGTCGAGCCGGACCCCGAGCCCGCCCGGGACGGCCTCGGCCAGGCGGCGGTCGAGCCGGGCCAGGGCCTCGCCCTCGAGCCCGGCCCGGCGGACGGTGAGGAGTTCGAGGAACCGCTGCCCGGCGACCTGCTCCCGGAGGACGGATTCCGACGCCGACCGGACGATCGCGTCCGGGTCCGACACCGCGAGCAGGTATTGGTGCGGGTCGGACACCCGGTACCGGACCGTGGCGAGGATCTCGACCAGATCGCCGTCGCCGGTAATCATCACCGCCTCGTCGGACAGCCGGGCGACGCCCTCGGCGTGCGGGCTCGACCACGTCAGCCCGGCGTCCGCCCCGCCACCCGGCCGGCGGAGCCGGTCCGAAGTTCCGGGCGCGGGTGGCACTCCGGTCCGCCCGTCCGCCGGCACCCCCCGGAACCCGACTTCCACCGTGCGGATCTCGTCCGGCCGGATGCGGGTGATGGTCTCAACGGGCCACGGCCAGCGGACGTGCAGCCCGGGGTCGAGGGACGTTGTGACCGACCCGAACCGCCGGACGATCCCGGTCTCTCCGACGTCCACCGGTGCGAGTGCGGACCCGAGCCAGGCCAGCACCCCCACACCCGCCACGGCGGCGGCGAGCGGCCGCCGGCGGTGGCCGACCGCATGCACCAGATCGTCGAGATGGACCGTGTTCAGCCAGCGGTCGAACGACTTCGCCGAGTCGCGGAGCCGGGCGATGGCCGGGCTCGTGGTGGTGCGCTCGAACCCGAGTAGCCGCATCGAGTTCAGCAGGACCAGGAGCGACCCGAGCTGGTGGTACAGGACGCCGACGAGCGGGGCCCGTTCGTACCACCCGGGGGCGGTGGCGAGGATCGGCCATAGCCAGCCGGTGAGGACGATCCCGGCGAGGTTCACGCCGAACCCGAACACGATGATGTTCTGGCGGATGATGCGGACCGTTTCCCGCGACAGCCTGACAAGGAGCGGAAGCGGGCGGAGCGGCTCGCCCATCAGGACGATGTCGCCCGCCTCGGCGGCGATGTCGGTGCCCGACCCGACGGCAATCCCGACTCCCGCCCGGGCGAGCGCCGGGGCGTCGTTCACCCCGTCGCCGACGAAGGCTGTCGTCTCGGGCGAGCGGGGGGCGTGAGCCCCCCGAGTCCGGGCGTCGGTCGGCGGCGTGTTTGACTCACTCGGAGGGCTCACGCCCCCTGCTCGCCCGACCCATTCCGCCTTCTCGGCGGGAAGGAGTTCTGCGTGAACCTCGGTCACCGGCACCTGTTCGGCGACAGCCCGGGCGACCACCGCACGGTCGCCGGTGAGGAGCGCAACGGGCGAGATCCCGATCGCCCGCAGCTCCGCCACGACCTCCGCCGCCTCGGGCCGGACCTTGTCCCGGGCCCCGATCGCGCCAATGACCACGCCGTCCTTCGCCACGAGCAGCGACGTCTGCCCCGCCGCGTCGAGCCGGTCGAGGGCGGCGACCGCGTCCGGGCGCAGGCCGATTCCCTGTTCCTCCAGCAGCCGACGGGTGCCGACGACGAACTCCGCCCCGCCGGCGGTCGCGGTCACCCCGGCGCCGGGGTGGGCCTGGAACGTGTCCGCCGCCAGGGGGGTGAGGCCGCGGCCGGTCGTCTCGCGAAGGATCAGCTGGGCGAGCGGGTGTTCGCTCCGCTGCTCGGCGGTCGCGGCGGCCCGGAGGACCTCGGCGGGCGGGACGTCGTTCAGCCCGATCACGTCGCCGAGTTCGAGCCTGGCCTCGGTGAGCGTCCCGGTCTTGTCGAACGCGAACACGGTGACCCCGGCGAGTCGTTCGAGGGCTGATCCGCCCTTGATGAGCACCCCGGTTCCGGCGAGCCGGCCGAGCGCGGCGATCACGGCGGCGGGGGTGGCGAGGATCAGCGGGCACGGGCACGCGACCACGAGCACGGCGAGTGCGGGATACGCCGCCACCCGGGCCGCGGCGGCCCAGGACGGCTTCGGGAGGCCGGGCGGCGGGGTGCCGCTCATCTGATAGAACGTGTTGCCCACGAACGTGACGAGCGCGAGCGCGAGCACCGCGGGAAGGAAATACCGGGCGAGCCGGTCGGCGTGGCGTTCGAGCGGGGCCTTGTCCTTGAGCGCGGCGGCGGTCAGTTCGATCACCCGCCCGGCGACCGTCTGGTTCGCGACCTTCCTCGCCTCGACGGTCAGCGCCCCGGCCTGGACGATGCTCCCGGCGAGGACCTCGTCGCCCGGCCCCTTGTCGAGCGGCAGGCTTTCGCCGGTGAGGGCCGATGCGTCGACCGCCGACCGCCCTTCGGTCACGACGCCGTCCACCGGTATCCGCCCGCCGGGCTTCACCACCACCCGGTCGCCGAGCTGCAAGTCGGTGGTGTACGCGCGGACCTCCTCACCGTCGCGGAGGACCCAGCACCGGTGGGGAAACAGGTCGGCGAGCTTGCCGAGGGCGCGCCGGGTGCGGGCGAAGGTGAACGCTTCGAGGCACTCGCCGGCGAGCCCGATGAACACGACTTCCGCGGCGACGAGTTCTTCCCGCAGGACGATCGCGGCGAGACAGGCGACGGCGAGCGCGAGGTCGGCCCCGATCCGGCCTTCGAAGAGGCTTTCGAGCGAGTTGTACAGAACGCGGGCCCCGCCGATCACGGCGGCGACGAGGGCGTACCGGTAGCCGAAGAGCTCGGGGGTCCAGGTGTAGGGTTCGACCCCCTGGCCCTTGAGCCACCCGGCGAGGAGCGGCCACAGGTCGGCCGCGAGCAGCGCGCCGACGAGGGCGGTCAGGGCGTACAGGCCCAGCGGAGCTTCCGACCGGAACGGCTCATCAGCGGTGTTCAACTCGCGGTGCATGAACCTGTTGTAGGAGAACACCCGATCGGGATTCACCACAGCATCAAAGAGCGCACAGCGGGGGAAGACACCGAGGAGGATGGACCAGATACTCGCCAGAACCAACCACACGATCCGAAAGGGAGCACGTGTGGCGGTGGGCGCGGTGAGGTATTATTTCAGTGTCTCCCTCGCCGGGTATTTCCGTAACGGCCTCGACCGGCCGATAGAGCTGGTCGAGAACGGCTGGCCGGTCCGTGACCTGTTCGGTTGACGGGTGTGACGGTACGACCGCCACAACCCGCACGCCCGCACCCGCAGCCGGGGCGGCAGCCGATTTTCCCCACCGCCGGTTCGCCAGCCGGTCCGGAGCGAGTCACACTGTTACCGGTGCGAAGGATTCCCCGCCCGGCATGGCCCGCCGCGAGTTCGTCATGCGCCCGTTCATCTCCACCCCGCGCAGCTTACCCACGCCCAGCCTACGACTCGAAGAACTCGAACGCCGGGACACCCCCACGTTCAGCCTGCTCGGCCCGTTCACCACCGGGCTCTCCGGCCCGTCCGTGATCGCCGTCGGCGACTTCAACCGCGACGGCCGGGCGGACGTCGCGGTCGGCAACCAGGGCGGCGGGCCCGGCGGCGCCCCGTCCGTCAGCATCCTCCTCGGGAATGGGGACGGGTCGTTCACCGCCGCCCCGTCGCTCACCAGCCCGCTGCTCAGCCTCCCGCGGTCGATCGTCGTCGCCGACTTCAACGGCGACGGGGTGCCGGATCTGGCCGTCGGCTCGTTCGACCCCAACCAGTCGGGTGCACCGGGCAGCACGCTGGTGTTCCTCGGCAAGGGCGACGGCACGTTCGGCCCGCCGACTTTCCAGCAGCCCCTGCCGGCCATCGCCCTCGGGGCCGGCGACTTCACCGGCGACGGGGTGCCCGACCTCATCGTGGTCAGCCCGTCAGACGCGGGCTCTTTCTTGCACGTCTTCCGCGGGAACGGGGCCGGGAGTTTCGCCCCGGCCGCCGCCCCGCAGTTCGTCCCGCTGACCGTCAACCGGGTGGCGGTCGCCGACTTCAACGGGGACGGGCTTCTGGACGTCGCCGGCCTCGACGCCGGGCCCACCGGGCCGCGGATCGTTACCCTGTACGGGAGTGGGAAAGGGACATTCGCCCAGCCGGTCTTCACCCCGCTCGGCAAACCCCCGACTGACCTCGTGGCCGGCGACTTCGACGGCGACGGGAAGGTCGACCTCGTCGTGGCCGAAGGCAACGTGGCCGTGTTCCACAAAAACCTCGGCGGGCAGGTGTTCGCCGCCGGCACGCCCGTGCTGACCACCGGCCCGGCGATCGACCGGCTCGCCGCCGCGGACTTCGACGGGAACGGCCTGCCGGACGTGGTCGCGGTGGCTTCACAGGAAGTCCGCGTCGCCACCAGCCTCGGCGGCGGGGCGTTCGCGGCCGACCCGGGGAACCCGTACACCACGCCCGGGGTGTGGGCCGGCACCGACGTCGCGACCGGCGACGTGGACGGGGACGGGAACCCGGACGTCGTGGTCGTCCGCCGGGGGGCGAACGGGACGGGCGACCAGGGCCAGGTGCTCCTGAACCTGGACCCGGACTTCACGCGGACGGTACTTTCCACCGCCCCGAACCCGAGCGGGGAGAACCAGCCGGTCAGGTTAACCGCCGCCGTTGCCCCGGTCGTTCCGCCATTCCCGCTCGGCCCGGTCCCGACCGGAACGGTGACGTTCTTCGGCGACGGCCTGGTGCTCGGGACCGCCCCGCTCGCCAACGGGACCGCAACCTTCCTCGTACCCGGCTTCGCGGCCGGCACGCACCAGCTCGTCGCGCGGTACTCCGGCGACGCCGCGTTCCGGCCGAGCAGCTCGCCGCCGGTCGCGCAGGTGGTGGTCGCGTCGGGGCGCGTGTTGCGGTACGAGGTCACGGGGCTGCCGACGGGGCCGGGGTCCGGAGCCGACCGGGTGGCGAGCGGGGCGTTCACCCCGGACGGGGTCCCGGACATCGTGATCGGGTCCGGGGTCGGCCGCCCCGCCCGGGTCACGGTGATCGACGGCCAGACGAGGCAGGTGTTGGCCGAGACGCAGCCGTTCGAGGACGGCTTCACCGGGGGCGTGTTCGTCGCGGCGGGGGACCTGGACGGGGACGGGATCGCGGACCTGGTGGTGGTCGCGGACGAGGGCGGCGGGCCGCGGGTCCGGGTGTACCTCACCCGCGGCAACAAGCTCGTCCCGGCGGCCGATTTCTTGGCCCTCGACCCGACCTTCCGCGGCGGGTTGCGCGTCGCCCTCGGGGACGTAAACCACGACGGGGTCGCCGATCTGGTGGTGACCGGCGGGCCGGGGGCGGGGCCGCGGGTGGCGATCTACGACGGCCGGTCGCTGCTCCCGGGGATGACCCCGACCCGCCTGCAGAACGACTTCTTCGCACTCGACCCGACCTTCCGCGGCGGGCTGTTCGTGGCGGTCGGGAATGTGAACGGGGACGGGTTCGGGGAGCTGGTCATCGGGACGGACGTGGGCGGCGGGCCGCGGGTGAGGGTGTTCGACGGGGCGTCGCTCGCCGCGGGCGTGCCGGTGGTGGTCGCGGACTTCTTCTCCGGCCCCGTCACCGACCGGGGCGGGGTCCGGGTGGCGGTGCGCGATGTGGACGGGGACGGCTACGCGGAGATCCTCACCGGGTCCGGGCCCGGGTCGGGGTCCCGGGTCCGCATCTACAACGGGGTCGCGGCCGCCACGGAGCCGAACCCCGTGCCGTTCTTCGAAACGGACGCCTTTCCCGGCCTGACCAGTGGCGTTTACGTGGCGTGACTCACTCCGGGACCGACAGCACCACCCGGAACCCGGTCTACGGGCCGGGCCCGGCGCCGTCCTACCAATACAGCTTGTCGAGACTCACGTTCCCGCCGCAGAGGACGACCCCGACTTTGCGAACCCCGGTAAGTGCCCGGAACCCGTCGGACAGCACGACCGCCACCCCGACCGCCGCGCTCGGCTCGATCACCAGCTTCATCCGCTCCCACACCAGCCTCATCGCCGCCCGGATCTCGTCCTCGGTGACGGTAAAGATCTGCTCCACCTGATCCCGGATGATCGGCCAGGTGAGCTCACCGAGGCTGGTCAACAGCCCGTCGGCGATCGTGTCCGGTGCGGTCTGGGGGATCCACTTCCCGGCCGCCTTCGACCGGGCCGCGTCGTCGGCCCCGAGGGGTTCCGCCCCGAACACGCGGATGCCCGGGTGGAGCCCCCGCGCCGCCACGCAGAACCCCGACAGGAGTCCGCCCCCGCCGACCGGCGCCACGACCGCGTCCAGGTCGGGGACGTCTTCGAGCAGTTCGAGGGCGGCGGTGCCCTGGCCGGCGATCACGTCCGGGTGGTCGAACGGCGGGATCAGCGTCCCGCCGGTCCGGGCGACGACCTCCGCCGCAACCCGCTCGCGGGCGGCGAGCGTCGGCTCGCAGAGGGTGACGATCCCGCCGTACCCTTCGACCGCGTTCTTCTTCACGAGCGGGGCGGTCCGCGGCATCACGATGTACGCGGGGATGCCCCGCACTCGGGCGGCGAGGGCGAGCGCCTGGGCGTGGTTCCCGCTCGAATGCGTCACCGCCCCCGTCGCGGCGGAGGCGGCGTCGAGCTTCCGCACCGCGTTCGTCGCCCCGCGGTACTTGAACGCGCCGGTCTTCTGGAGGTTCTCGCACTTGAAGAAGACGTGCCGGCCGGCGAGCCGGTCGAGCGTCTCGGAAGTCATCACCGGCGTCCGGTGGACGAACCCGGCGATGCGGGCGGCGGCCTCCCGGACGGTATCCAGATCGGCGGCGTATGTCGGCATGGAATCGGTCTTCGGCGAGCGGGGGGCGTGAGCCCCCCGAGTGAACGGAAACGGATCGGTGGAATCGTCACGAGCTCGGGGGGCTCACGCCCCCCCGCTCGCCAGGCTACTTCGTCAGCTCATAGCATGCTCAACGGCCGGCACAGCCGGCCCTACTTGGCCACCTCGTAGCAGTACAGGTATTCCTTGTCCTTGACGTACAGCCGGTTCCCGGCGACGGCGAGATGGGCCCACGTCCCCTTCTCGGCCACCTTCCACTTCGCCAGCTCCGTGTACTCCTTCGGCGACACCTTGACCACGAACAACGTGCCCTCGGAGTTGAGCACGAGGGCCACGTCACCGGCCAGGACTATCGAGTGATACTTCCCCGGGACCCGCGGCGATGTCCAGGCGGTTACCCCGGTCTCCAGGGCGACACACACCAGCCGATTCGTCCGCGTGTCGTACCCGAGCAGGTGGTCGGCGAACACGACCGGGGTGGTCAGGTACGATTTCAGGTCCTCACTCGTCCAGGCCGTATCCGCCGTCACCTTCCCGTGACTCTCCGTCACCCGCACGGCCGTCGTCGCCTTCCCCTCCCCGGCCACGATCACGAGGTCCCGCCACACCACCGGCGAGATGACGGTCTGCTCGAACCGGGCCTTGAACGGGACGGCCCAGAGCAGGTCGTGGTCCGCGTGCCCCAGCCCGACCATGCGGGTGCCGGTGAACCCGACCAGCTGCTTCACCCCGGCCGGCGCCGCGACCACCGGCGAGGCGTAACTGCTCCGGTCGTCGAGGGCCTTCCACACGAGCCCGCCTGTCTTGCGGTCGAACCCGGTGAACGCGCCGGCCTTTTTGCCCCCGACCGGGACGATCACCACGTCCCCGTCCACGAGCGGCGACGCCGCCGCCCCGCACGGCGGGAACCACGCGTCGTCGCCGAGCAGGCCCTTCCGCACGCCCCAGTATTCCGCCCGGCAGTCGTGCTTCCAGAGCACTTTCCCGCCCGCGGTGTCGAGGCAGTGGAGCACGCCGCCGAGGCCGAACATGTAGACCCGGTCGCCGTCCACGGTCGGGGTGGCGTTCGGGCCGCGGCCGGCGGTCGGGTCGGGAGCCTGGAACGTCTCCGGGTACTCCACCTTCCAGCGGTCCTTGCCGGTCTCCGCGTCGAGACACAGGCACCGCTCGTCGCCCTTGACGCGGCCCATGATGAACACCTTCCCGCCGGCGACCGCCGGGCCGGAGTACCCCTCGCCGACGAACGCCTTCCACTTCGGGGCGGGCGGCTCGGCGGGCCACTTCGCGGGCAGGTCGGCCCCGGGGGCGACTCCGTCCCGGTTCGGCCCCCGCCACTGCGGCCAGTCGGCGGCCGGGGCGAGGGTGAGGGCAAAGGTGAGGGCGAGCGGAGACGACAGGAAGAGACGGGTCATTACACGGCCCTCGGCGCGGGGCGAACGGGCATACCGCAGGGTATCGCGTGGGGCGCGGGCGGACCAGCGGATTCCGCCCGGGGAACCTACCGGCCCGGCGGGCGGGAATCGGCGGATCGACACCGGCGGGCACGGAGTGTATTGTGGAAACAAGGTGACCGGGGCCACTGCCGGGACAAGAGACTGCCGGCACGGTTCGTGATGTCCGCCGCAAACGGGTCGATCGGCACGAGCGTTAGGGCTAGAAGTCGAGACCCGCGGGCCCGCCCCGACATTTCTCGTCGGCCCGCCGAGTCTGGCGTTCGGTCGCCGTCATTTCACCAGGGTGCGCCGATGAACCTGTCCGTCCGCGTGACCGGGCCCGTACTGCTTCTCGCCGTTTTCGCCGGGCCGTCGTCCGCCGCCGATCGGAAGGAGATCGACGCCGCCGTCAAGAAGGGGGCCGACTTCCTCCAGCAGCGGTACAAGAACGCCCTGCCCGGCGGGAACGCGGACGAGGGGGTCGGCCCGGCCGCCCTCGCCGGGCTCGCCCTCCTGGAGACCGGGACCCCGGCGATCGACCCGGCCGTCAAGGCGATCACCGTCGCCGTCCGCGACGCCGCATACTCGGAAACCCGGACCTACCAGATCGTCCTCTGCCTGCTCTTCCTCGACCGGCTCGGCGACCGGGCCGACCGGCCGGTCGTTCAGATGCTCGCGGTCCGCCTGCTGGCCGGGCAGAACGCGGCCGGGGGATGGACTTACGCGTGCATCGATATCGTACCCGCGGCCGAGGAACAGCGGCTGCGGGCCAAGCTCGGGGGGAATCAGCTGGTCGCGGGGGCCGGCGGGGGGGCCCCCGAACCGCCCGCCGGGAAGGGCGCGCCCGGCCACCCCGGGGTCGCCGGCCGGCTGCACCCGGAGGTCGAGAAGCACCGGCACGGACTCCTGGCCAACGGCCGCGGGCGGGCGAACCTGTTCGACGACAACTCGAACACGCAGTTCGGGGTGTTGGGGGTGTGGGTCGCCCGGAAACACGGGGTCCCGGTCGAGGACGCGCTCGACCGGATCGAGAAGCGGTTCCTCGCCACCCAGAACGCGGCCACCGGGGGCTGGCCGTACAGCGGCGCCGGCTTTGACGGGAGCCCGTCCATGACGTGCGCCGGGCTGCTCGGGCTGGCGACCGCGGTGGGCCGGCGGGAGGAGCGACGGCTGAAAGCCGAGGGGGTCAAGAAGCCCGACCCACCAATGCCCCCGCCCCCGCCCGAGCCCAAACCCGAGCCCAAACCCGAGCCGGTGCCCGACGACCCGTTCTTCAACCCGCCGCCCCGGCCGGCCGGCCCCGCGCCGGCTCCCAAAAAACACGCCGCCCCGGCGAAGCGCGCCCCGGACGCACGGGACAAGGCCGTGGACCGGGCGCTGGAGAACCTCGCCGCGGCCCTCCGCGGGGAAGGCGCGCCGAGGGGAAGAAATGCCATGCGGGGGCCGGCCGGCCGGGGCGGCGGACTCGGCGACCGCGACATGTACTTCTTCTGGTCGCTGGAGCGGGTCGGGGTGGTCTACGGGCTGGAGAAGATCGGAAAGGTGGACTGGTACCAGTTCGGGGCCGACACCCTCCTCCCGACCCAGACCCGCAACGGCTCGTGGGACGGCGGGTACGGGGCGGAGGTGGATACCGCGTTCGCCCTCCTGTTCCTCGCCCGGTCGAATCTCGTCCGCGACCTGTCGGCAAAGGTCCAGGCGGACCCGGTGGGCACCGAGCTGCGGGCCGGGTCCGCCGCGCCCCCGCCGGTCGCGCCCCCGGCCCCGCCCCCAGCCCCGCAGCCGAAAGCGGACCCGGCGGTCCCGGCGGCGGTGCCGGTGCCGACCCCGGCGGCGGTGCCGACCCCGGCGGCGGACGAGTCGGTCAAGCTGGCGGCGGAGCTGGTGAAGACGCCGGCCGCGGACTGGGCGAAAGCGCTGGAGCGGGCCCGGGACGCCAAAGGCAAGGACCACACGAAGGCACTCCTGCTCGCGATCCACCGCCTGGACGGGGACCGGAAGAAGGAGGCCCGGCACGCCCTGGCCGAACGGCTGACGCGGATGTCCACCGAGACCCTCCGGGGGATGACCGGGGCGGAGGACGCCGAACTCCGGCGGGGGGCGGTTCTGGCCTGCGCGATGAAGGACGACCGGGCCCACGTCCCGGACCTGATCGGCCGGCTGGCCGACGACGAGGAGATGGTCGTCCGGGCCGCGCGGGCGGGGCTGAAGAGCCTGTCCGGCGGGCAGGACTTCGGCCCGACCGCGGGGGCGACGAAGGACGACCGGAAGATCGCCGCCGACGCCTGGCGGGCGTGGTGGGCACGGCAGAAGTAAGACCAGTCGTAAAGTCGTAACGTCGCAAGTCGCAAGTCATAACGTCGTAAAGTCGTAAAGTCGTAGAGATACGAGTCCTAAAGTCGACGGGTTGGACTTTGTGACGTTACGACTTTACGACGTTACGACTTGCGACGTTACGACTTTACGACTCATGGCCGGCCCGCGGGAAGGAGACCTTGAACGTCGTCCCTTTCCCGACCTGGCTCGCCACCCGCACGGTCCCCCGCATGGCCTGGACCAGGTGCTTCACGATCGCCAGGCCCAGCCCCGTCCCGCCGACCTCCCGGCTCCGGGCCTTGTCCACCCGGTAGAACCGCTCGAAGATCCGCGGCAGGTCGCGGTCCGGGATGCCGATCCCCGTGTCCTCCACCTCGAACGACACCTGCTCGGTCGTCGCGTCCCACCGGACGGTGATCTTGCCCCCGTTCCGGGTGTACTTGATCGCGTTGTCCACCAGGTTGTCCAGCACCTGGCGGAGGGCGTCCGGGTCGGCCAGGGCGGGGACGTCCGCCGGGGCGGCGTGCGGCGGCACCTCGACCAGGGTGAGCGTCTTCCCCTCGGCCCGCGCCTGGTGCCGCTCCAGGCAGTCGACGATCGCCTTGTCCAGTGGCACCGGTTGCAGTTCGAGCCCGAGGGCCCCGGACTCGATCCGGGCGAGGCTGAGCAGGTCCTGGATCAGCGCCTCCAGCCGGTCCGACTCGTCCGACACCTGCCCGAGGAACGCCTCCCGGGCGTCCGGGTCTTCCGCCGCCCCGTCCTGGAGGGCCTCGACGTTCGACTTGATCACCGCCAGCGGGGTCTTCAGCTCGTGCGACACGTTCGCCACGAAGTCCTGCCGCATCCGCTCCAGCCGGCGGAGTTCGGTCGTGTCGTGGACCACCACCACCGCCCCGGGCGACGCGGGCCCCGGGAGCCGGGACACGTAGACCGCCAGGCTCCGCTCGGTCGGCCCCTTCCAGTCCAGTTCCTCCCGGTGCGGGCCGGTCCCGCCCAGCCCCTTCTCGATGATCTCCTGGAACCCCCGCTGCCGGGCCACCTCCCACAACTTCCGGTCCACCGCCCCGACCGGGTCGAACTCGAGCAGCCGGCCGGCCCGCTCGTTCGCGAACAACACCCGCTGGTCCGGGTCGATCGCGATCACCCCCTCGACCATCCCGGACAGGATCGTCCGCAGCTGTTCGCGGTCGTGGGCGATCTGGGCGAAGGTGGCCGCGAGCCGGCCGCTCATGGCGTTGAACGTGGCGGCCAGCTCCCCGTGCTCCGTGCTCCCCGAGACCCGGATCTTGTGCCCGAGGTCGCCGTCGGCCAGCCGCCGGGCTCCTTCGGCCAGTTCGTCCATCGGGCGGGCGAACCGACGGGCGAACAGGTACGCCGGGGCCGCCGCCAGTGCCATCACCAGGAGCACCGCCGCCCCGACGTCGTTCGCCAGTTCGTAGAACAGGGTTTCGGCCCGCTGGAAGATCAGCAGCCCGACCAGCCCGATGGCCGTGCCGACCAGCAGCAGGTAGGTCAGGAAGAGGCGCCAGAACATGTTGGGTGCCAGTGGGCAGTCGATAGTGGGCGGTTGACAGGTTGCTGGGGGTTTTCACCCCAACGGGCTGGGAGTTCCTCACCCAGGGCGATGCCCTGGGCTCAGGACTCCCAGCCTTTCAGGCTGAAATCCCTGTTGTCTTCTGACCCCTGAAGATCAGTCCGCCCGCGCCGCGGCCACCACCCGCTTCCCGGCCAGGAGCCGGATGCCGACGTTCAACAGCATGACGACCGCGAGCAGGACCACCGCCCCGCCCCAGGCCTGGTCCCGCCAGTCCTCGTACGGGCTGCGGGAGTACGTGTAAATATACCCTGGCAGGAAGGGGGTCTGGTCCGCCGGTGAGGTCGGCCAGTACCCGGACTGGCCGGCGGTCAGCAGGAGCGGGGCGGTCTCCCCCGCAATCCGCCCGACGGCCAGGAAGATCCCGGTCACGATCGCCGGGAGCGACGCCGGGAGGACGACCCGGAGCGTCGTCTGCATCCGGCTCGCCCCGAGCGCGTAGCTGGCCTGCCGGATCGTCTCCGGGACCAGCTTCATCGACTCCTCCGCGCTGCGGACGATGACCGGGATCATCATCACCGCCAGGGCGAACGCCCCGGCCCACCCGTTGAACCCCCACGGCACCCCGCCGAGCCAGAACGGGTACACCAGGCAGGCGTAGGCGAAGATCCCGATCACGATCGACGGCACCCCGCCGAGCAGATCGGTCACGAACCGGACGGCCGCGGCCAGCCGGCTCCGCCGGGCCTCGGCCAGGAACACCGCGGCCAACAGCCCGACCGGGACGGCCAGGAGGGTCGCGGCCCCGACGATCATCAGGCTCCCGAGCATCGCGTGCCCGAGCCCACCTCGGCGGACCGGGCGACGGAGCTCGTTTTCCGGGTATTCAGCCTTGCCCTGCTGCCAGGCCTTGTACTGGGCGTACTGGTCGTTCGTTAAGTGCGGGCGGTGGGCGTCCTCCGTGAACAGCGTCCGATCAACCGCGGACGCCCCCCGGACGGTGATGTACCCGAGGATCAGGAACAGCGGGACCACCGTGAGCACTAGCGACCCGGCCAGGACCCAGGTCATTACCCGGTTCCAGAACAGGGCGAGGGACCGGGGCCGCGGCTCGGGGCGGGCTCCCCCGGGCCGGGAATTCGCACCGGCCGCGGGCCGGACGTGCCCGTGGGGCTCACGTCCCCCGCCCGCCGGCTTCCCGGCCGGGTCGGGCATCTCGCCCGGGGCGGCCGTTGGGGCCGGCGCGGGCTTCGTCCGCGGCCCGCGGGTCAGCCGGGTGAGGAACGCCCGGGCGAGGATGTTGAACGCCGCGGTCACCACCAGCAGGACGAGCGCCAGGGTGACCAGGGCGGCCCGGAAATCGCGGTAGTCGGCCTCGTTCAGCGAGTTCGCGATCTTGCTGGCGATCGAGTCCCCGAGGGCGAACGGGGACGGGTCGATGACCGCCTGGTTCCCGATCAGCATGGTGACCGCCATCGTCTCGCCGAGGGCCCGGCCGAGGGCCAAAAACGACGCGGCCACGATCCCCGGGCGGGCGAACGGCAACACCACCCGCCAGATCGTCTGCCACCGGGTCGCCCCGAGGGCCAGCGACCCCTCCCGCTGCGACCGCGGGACCGCCTGACAGACGTCGTAACTGATCGCGGTGATGTACGGCAGGATCATGATCGCGAGGATCATCCCGGCCGCGAGAATCCCGTTCCCGCCGGTGTTCGGTCCGCCGACCGCGTCGAACCCGCGCTGGATCACCGGGGCCAGGAAGAACAGGCCCCAGAACCCGTACACCACGCTCGGGATGGCGGCCAGCAGCTCGATCAGGAACGCCCCCACCCGGCGGACCCAGGGGCTGGCGATCTCGGACATGTACGCCGCGCTCGCCACCCCGAGCGGGACGGCGATCAGCATGGCGATCACCGAGGTGACGGTGGTCCCCCAGACGAACGCCAGCACCCCGAACGTCGGGCTCCCGCCGTCGGCCGGCTTCGGCACCCACGAGGTGCTGGTGAACATCCGGTACTCGCCGGCCCGCGCGAGCGCGGGCCAGGCGTCCCAGAACAACACCCCGGCCAGGGTCGCGACGAGCGCGAGGATGCCGACCCCGGCCGCCCGGGTTAGCCCCTGGAACACGACCTCCGACCAGGACGACGGGGCCGGGGGGCGGGGGGCGGACGGCGTCATGAGAGGTACGGCGTGATGAGTGCTATGTGCCAAGTCCGGAACCGTTGCCCGTGGCAGTCACCGGATCGCGCCACACGGTGTCTGGCTGACGGCCAACTATACGTCCGCGGGCCTCGAAGACTCGGCCCACGTGACAACAACCGCACTCGGTCCGCTGCATGTGCGGTTGAAACCCGTGGCTGTCGGCGGGCGGCCCCTACGAACCCTGGTATTGTAGGCCCAGGCCACGCGGGCATTCCAACACCGCACACCCGGCACCGAGTCGTCAGCGCCTAATCTATTGAACTTCGACCTCGTCGAGCCGGGGGCCGATCTTCTCCCCGAGGGAGGCCGGGAGCGGGGCGTAGTTGCGTTTCTTCGCGAGCTCCTGCCCCTCGGGCGAGGTCACCCACCGGAGGAAGTCCACCACCGTCTTTCCCTTCGCCCCCTCCTGCCTCTTGTACAGGACCGCGAAACTCATCCCGGCGATCGGGTACGACTTCTCCCCGCCCGCGTCGGTCAGGTCGTACGTCAGATCGTGGAGCGAGTACGGCTCCTGCGTCTGCTTCTCCCCGATGCTCGCGTCGGCCGCCGCGGTGATGCTCTCGAGGTCGGCGAGCACGTCCTTACCGGCCTTGTTCCGGACCGACCCGTACTTCAGCTTGTCCTTGCTGTCGAGGGCGTAGGTCAGCTCGATGTACCCGATCGCCCCGGCAGACCGGCTGATGTGCCCGGCCACCCCGTCGCTCTTCGGTTGGGCGATCCCGGTCCCTTTCGGCCAGTTCGGGTTGTTGCTCCATCCGACGTCCTTCTTGAACCCCTGGTCGACCTTCGACAGGTAGCCGGTGAAGATGAACGAGGTCCCGCTCGGGTCGGACCGGTAGACTGGCTGGATGTCCAGGTCCGGCAAACCGACTCCGGGGTTCAACTCCTTGAGTTTCGGGTCGTTCCACTTCTTCACCTTCCCGGTGAAGATTTCGGCGAGGAGTGGGCCGGTGAACTTGATCGGTTGATCGACCCCCGGCAGGTTGTACACCGGAACGACCGCCCCGATGACGAGCGGGATGTGGACCACCGCTTGTCCTTCCGGAACCTCGGCCAGCTGCTTCTTGGTCATCGGGGCGTCGGAGCAGCCGAACGCGGCCAGTTTCTTGGTCATCTGGGTGATCCCGGCCCCGGACCCGGTCCCCTGGTAGTTGATCTTCACCTTCCCGCCGGTCTTCTCGAGGAACTCGTTCGTCCAGAACTTCATGATCGGCTCGACGAACGTGGCCCCCTGGGCGTCCACCTCGGTCTGAGGCGATTTGCCGCCGCACCCGATGAGGACCGCCAGCGGCAATCCGATGGCCAGCAGCAGGACGACGGACGGCACAAAGCGGGACCGCATCGGGAGACTCCGGCGGGTTCGGGGGGTATTAACTGTCGCCAAACTACGAACCCGGAGCGGGTGTTACAACCGGGGACGGGTGAAGGTTGGATGAAGCCGCGGGCGGAACCAAAACGGGCCGGGATCGCCGCCCCAACCCGCGCGCGGACCTCACCCGGCAAGACACCCGGAACTTCGCGCCCGGCGCGCCTAAACTGTAGGTATGCCGATCCTGTCGATCTTCCTGCTCACCGCAGCCTGTCTGCCGGTCGAATGGCCGGCCCCGCCGTTCGGGCTCGGCCCGGGGGCCAGCGCCGGGCTGACCGCCGCGGCCGTCCTCCTCCCGCTCGCCGCCGCGTTCGCGGTGCGGACGTGGGTGGTGCGAGCCCTCCGCCGTACGCCGGACCGTAAGGTCAGTATCGGTCAGGGGTACGGCCGGCTGCGGCGGGTTCTGTTCTTCGTGAACCTCGGGACGGTCGTCCTGTCGATCCTCGGACTCGGGTGGGGATGGACGACACAGCACACGCTGAAAGTCACCTGGGACCTTGAACTCCAGCTCGCCCCGTTCGCCGAACTGGCCGTGCCGCTGCCGTACTTCGTGCTCGTGTTCGGGTGCTGGCTGATCTACTACGACGTCGACCGCGCCCTGCACCACCTGTCCTTCGGCGGGGCCGCGGGCGGGCGGTTCTGGTCGCGCGCCGGGTACTTCTTCCACCACCTCCGCCAGCTCGCGCTCCTGGTGGCTTTCCCGGTCGGGCTGTTCGTCACCCAGCAGACGCTGACGCGGTTCGCCCCGGAGGCGTCCGAGACAGACTGGTACCGGGCGGGGTCGGTGGGCGCGGTCCTGGTCTTGATCCTGCTCATGCCCCTCCTGATGAAGCCGCTCCTCGGCCTGCGGTCGCTCCCGGCCGGCCCGACCCGGGACCGGATCGAGGCCCTGGCCCGGCGGCTCCACTTCCGGTGCGCCGACCTCCTCGTCTGGCCGACCCACGGGCACACCGCGAACGCGATGATCGTCGGGCTTATTCCCCGGGTCCGGTACGTGATCTTCACCGACCGGATTCTGGAGGAGATGCCGGACGACGAACTGGACGCGGTGTTCGGGCACGAGGTCGGGCATGCCCGGCACGGGCACATTTGGTTCTACGCCCTGTTCCTGGGGCTGAGCATGACGGCGCTGGCCGCCGTAATGCTGCTCGTCGTCCAGGAGCTCGTCGTGGCCGGGGTGACGGTTCCCGAGGGGTACAGCGGGTGGGTTACCCTGCCGCCGGTAGTGCTCGCCGCGGGCTACGTGTTCCTGGTGTTCGGGTTCCTGTCCCGGCGGTGCGAGCGACAGGCCGACGTGTTCGGGTGCCGGGCGGTGTCGTGCGGCGACCCGGCCTGCACCGGGCACCACGCGGCGACAAAATACCCCGACCGCGGGGCGGGGCTGTGCCCGACGGGCATCCGGACCTGCGCCCGGGCACTGGAGCGGGTATTCCTGATGAACGGGTACGACGAGCTGGAGGACAGCGGGCGGCGGACCATCGGCGGGGCGGTGCGCGCGGCGTTCGGGTGGCTCCGGGCGTGGCAGCACTCGACGATCCCGCGACGGGTCAGGTTCCTGCTGTCGCTGATCGACGACCGGGGGCGGGAACGGCGCTTCCAGCGACGGCTGGTGGTGCTGCGGTGGGGGTTGGCCATCGGGCTGATCGCCGCGATCGTGCTGCTGGGCGAGCTGGTCACCTGGCAGGAGCTGCGAAAGGCGATGTGAGACCGGATCGCACGGGCACCTGTCCGAGTCGGTCGGGCCGTCCGGATGTGTTGCTATCGGGTTTTTGTGGCACCGGTCTCCTGACCGGTGTAGCAGCACCGGTCAGGAGACCGGTGCCACAAGGGAAAACCACCCGCCCGCTGCGGGCACGGTACCCGCCCGACGAAGGCGATCCGGCCGACTCCGTCTGAAGCGGCCGGGCGGGCCCTCCGGGTCACGTCTTGTCGGCAGAGACGCCCGGGGCCAGCTCCGCCCGACCCTCATCCGACCCTTGCCCCGTCTCTCCGGCGGTGATCTGGCGGTAACTCGCCACCTTGACCGGGACGACGTTCCGGGCGAGCCTGATGATCTGGAGGGCCCGGACGAAGGTGTACGTCAGGTCGACCTCCCACCATCGATGCCCCTGGGAGCAGGTCCGTGGGGCGGCGTGGTGGTTGTTGTGCCACCCCTCCCCGTTCGTCAGCAGCGCGACCCACCAGTTGTTCCGGCTCCCGTCCTTCGTCTCGTAGTTCCGGTAACCCCAGCGGTGGGCGGCGGAGTTCACGAACCAGGTGATGTGCCAGACGTACACCGTCCGCACGACCACCCCCCACACGAACACCTGCACCCCGATCCGCACGGCCTCGTCCGGTGTATCGGCGACCAGGAATCCGATCCCGAACCCGGCGGCGCCGATGAGCAGGGCGTGGAGGACGTACACCAGCACCCATTTCTGCCCGCGGTGTAGCCACCGGAGGAACGGATCGGTCAGCAGGTCTGGGACGTACTTCTCGTAGGTGCTCAGCCGGTTTCGGTCCGGGTCGGCGGTGTAGATCCACTGCATGTGGCCCCAATAGAAGTGCTCCCGGGGGCTGTGCGGGTCGCCGTCCTCGTCGCTCTTCTGGTGGTGGATGCGGTGGTTCAGCACCCACCACAGCGGCGACCCCTCCAGGCTGCACACCCCGCACAGCACGAACGCCCGTTCGAGCCACTTCGGCATCTCGACGGCCCGGTGGGTGAGCATCCGGTGGTACGCGAGGTTGATCCCGATCGACCCGAAGATGAAGTTGCCGACTAAAAGCGACGCGACGCCCCACCAGCTGAAGCAGTACGGCAGGAACGCCACCACCGCGAGGACGTGCAGGACGACCAGGGTGAAGAAGAACCCCACGATGAGTTTCGGTCGGCGGACCTTCGCGGACGGCAGCAGTGCCTGGGTACTCACATCGGCTCCGGGGCATGGCAGGGCGGGGGGTCGGGCTCCTCTGCCGGTTGCGAAGTTAACGTGAAATGAAAACAATATCAACAACCCCGCTACCCGGCTATCCCAGCTGATCGGAGATGACCGTGCCGTTCACCCCAATTGAACTGATGATCTGCTGTGCGGCCCGGGAGCTGGAGGACGGAAAAACCGTTGCGGTCGGGACGGGCCTGCCGTGCGCGGCGGCGATGCTCGCCCAGCGGCACTACGCCCCGAACCTGGTGATCCTGTTCGAGGCCGGCGGGGTCGCCCCCCAGCTGCCGACGATGCCGGTCAGCGTCGGCGACAGCACCACCTTCCACCGGGCGGTGATGGCGACCAGTATGGCGGACGTGATGCAGTTCTGCCAGCGGGGGATGGTCGACTACACGTTCCTGAGCGGCGCGCAGATCGACCCGTACGGGAACCTGAACTCGACGCTGATCGGCGGGGACTACAAGAAGCCGAAAGTGCGGCTGCCGGGGAGCGGCGGGGCGAACGACCTGGCGAGCTTCTGCTGGCGGACGCTGATCGTGATGAAGCACGACGCGAAGAAGTTCGTGGAGAAGCTCGACTTCCTGACGACCCCGGGGTACCTGACCGGCCCGGGGGCGCGGGAGGCGGCGGGGTTACCGGCGAACACGGGCCCGTCCCGGGTGATCACGGACCTGTGTGTGCTCGACTTCGCCCCGGACACGAAGCGAATGCGAGTGCGGAGCCTCCACCCGGGGAGGACGCTGGATCAGGTGCGGGCGGCAACGGGGTTCGAGCTGACGGCGCTCGACCCGGTCGGCGCGACCGCCGAGCCGACCGAGCGGGAGCTGGAGATCTTGCGGTGCGAGGTCGACCCGGGGCGGTACATCCTGGGGCGGGCGGTATCCTGACACTCACGCCGCCGGCGCGGACCAGCCGCGGTGTGTCGTCGCCCGGACTCGGGACGATCCCCCGAGCAGGGCATGCTCGTCGATCGTATCGGTATCGTACCCGACGGCGGGCGTGATACGATACCCTCAGTCAACGCCCCGAACCCGGGTGCCGCCATGACCGAAACCGACCCGACGACCGAGCCCGAACTCACCACCGAAGAGTACATCTCCCAACTGCGGGAACTGGAGGCCCAGCTCCCCCCGCCGACCTGGGATGAGGTGATGCCCGAGTGGAAATGGCTCCACGAGGGGATGGCGAATGGTACCTTCGATCCAGAATACAAGTACGGCGGGCTGTGCGTCGCGATCTACAACCAGCAGGTCGTCGGGACCGATACGAATCGGTTGCGGCTCCGGTTGAACAAGGCCCGTGAGCTCGGGGTACACCCCGAGCGCCTTGTAATCACCGACTTCTACCCTGCCTGATCGTCGGCCGGAGCATCGCCCGTGTCCACCCTCCGGCTCTCGGTTCACTCGACCGGCCCGGTTTTGGCTATCACACCGCCGGGACGCGGACGAGTGGATGTCTACCGACCACAGTTCCGGAGCCTACTCCGGCTTCCGAATACGTTGCTCCCTCGGGACGTGGTCATTGATACCGGAGCACCGCTGATTTGCTTCCCGGAAGACCTTTGGAAGCCGTTCCAGGTCGGGATCGACTTCGAGTGGCTCCCGTTTCCGCGGGGCGTGGTGCCGCCGGTCGGGCGGATGGCCGGGTGGCAATACCCGTTCCGGATGGCCCACTTCCTGCTCCCGGTCACCTTGATGGACTACGCGAATGCGGTTGATCGGCCGGACGTGATCGCTGCGTTCGCCACCGGGAACCCACCCCAACCGCCAAACAGCAAGGGACTCCCGCCTATTATCGTCGGGCTCTGGGGCGGGCTACTCGAAGGCAGCCGGCTCGCCATCGGCCGCGACCCGACGACCGGTCAGGTGACCGGGGAGCTCGAGTTCCCCTGACCGGCTGGCCGCGGCCAGAACCACCCGGCCGCCGCCGCGACGAGCGGGACACACCCGACCGCAACGAACAACTCCGCGTACTTCCCCGGCCCGGCCAGCGATCCTGCCAGTTTCGTTACCCCCGAGATCACCAGCCAGGAGACACACCCGCACACGCCCAGGATCTTCGCCGTGTGGTGTGGGACGATGTCCTGGGCGAGCGAGAAGAAGATCGCGAACCCGCCCATCGACGCCGACGCCACCACGAAGAACAGCGCGAACTTCGTCCACAGCGACTCCACCGGCCAGTACGCCGCCGGGACCGTCGCCAGACACACCACTCCCGCCACCCCCGTCATCACCAGCTGTCGCGACCGCTCGACGCTGAACCCGGACCGGGCCAGCGCCCGCGTCGTCCACCCGCTCACCATGCTCCCCAGGTCGGCGGCGATGAAGAACCCGGCGAGCACCAGCTGTTCGTCCCGGGCCGACACCCGCAGGTCTTCCGTCAAGTACCGCGGGAACCACTGGTTGTAGAAGTGCCAGCACAGGTTCACGCACACGCCCGTGGCGAGACAGATCCAGAACAGCGGGCGCCCGAAGACAGAAAGGAACGGGGTGCGGGGGAGCTCCTCCCGCGAGTCCACTTCGTCGGGAGACGGAGAGTCCCATTCGTCCGCGTCCACGGTCGGCAGCGCGTCGATCTCCCGGCCCCGGTCGCCACCCGTACACAGCGCCCACAACACCACCCACGCCGCCCCGACGGCCCCGACCACGACGAACAGGGCCCGCCACCCGTAGCCCGTCTCCGTGTTCACGAACAGGAGCACGAGGAACGGCGTCGCCACCGCCCCGATCGACGCCCCGCTGTGGAAGATCCCGTTCGCCAGCCCCCGGCTCTCCCGCGGGATCACCCGGCGGACGCACGCCACCGCGCACGGCCAGTTGAACGCCTCCCCGATCCCGAGCGCCACCCGGCAGGCGATCAGCCCGCCCACCGCGCCCGCCGGGACGAACCCGGTCAGCACCCCGGCCGCGCTCCAGACCGTGATCGCCCCCAGGTACAGCCACCGCAGGCTGAACCGGTCGATCAGGAACCCGGCGACGACCTGGAACAGGGCGAACGACAACCCGAACGCGAACTGGATGTCGGCGTACACCGCGTTCTGTTTGTCGGGGTCCGGCTCGAACTCGGCCAGCAGGTACCGCTGGGTGTTGTTCAGGGCGAGCCGGTCCGTGTAGGCGAGCATGGTGGCCAGGAACAGCAGCCAGACCACGCCCCACCGCCACGCGGCGATCGGGCTGGATGGGGCGGGCGGGACGGACAACGACATGACGGCTCGGGGTGGGAGGAGGGTGGGGTGATGCTACCCGGGGCGCGGCAGGCGGGCAAGCGACCGGGGCGCCCGGAAATAATTCGCCCGGTGTCTTGACAACGATGCACCGCTCGATTATTGACGAACTGTCTTGTTACCTCGTGCCGGGCGGTTCGCACCCGACTCGCGTTCGTCGTCCTACTTTCCCTTTCCGCCTCCAGCCCGGCAACCGTCGTGGGGTTCGTACGGTTTCACGCCCGGTCATGCGCACCGCCCGCGCGACCGGCCCACGTCAACCGCGGCGGGAGGTGCTCAATGACGCAGTCCGCTCTCCCCGGACGCACCGCCCGGCCTCGTGCGGGAGGGGCCTTCACGTTCATTGAGTTCCTCGTCGTCGTTGCCATCCTCGTGGTCCTGATCGGGCTGCTCTTGCCCGCCGTCCAAAAGATCCGCGAGGCCGCCGCCCGGACCCGGTGTACGAACCACCTGAAGCAGATGGCGGTCGCGTTTCACACCTACCACGACGTCCGCGGGAGGCTCCCGCCCGGGGGGAGCCACTCCCCGCCGGCCGCCGCGGCCTGTACCGACCCGGACTGCCGACAGGCGGAGTGGAGCTGGGCGTACCACATCCTCCCGCACCTCGAACACGGGGCGGCGTACCGGGCTCCCGACCCGGCGGCCGTCCAGGCGGCCGTGATCCCGGTCTACTACTGCCCCACCCGCCGGCCCGCCCAGCTCTACAACGGCCGGGCGATGATCGACTACGCCGGGAACGCCGGGACACAGCCCGAAGGCCAGAACGGCGTGGTGATGCGGACCACCCAGGGCCAGATCACCCTGGCCGACATCACCGACGGCACGAGTAACACGGTCCTGCTCGGCGAGAAACGGGTCAACGTGACCGGGTTCGGACTGACCGGGGGCGACCACGAGGGGTACGTCACCCCCGGGTGGAACGCGGACCACTACGAGGTCTACCGGCTCGGCTCCCAGGGCCCCGACCCCGATACGAACCTGGGCGCCGACGCCATCGCGTACCCCGCCTTCGGCTCGTCCCACCCGGGCGTGTTCAACGCGGTGTTCGCCGACGGGGCCGCCCGGACGGTCCGGTACTCTGTCAACCCCGCCACCTGGAGGCGGGCGTGCGTCCGGAACGACTGCCAGCTCCCCCTTCAGAACGGCCCGGAGCTCCGGGAGTGACGGCGTCCGCACGGCCCACGTTCGGGTGACCTCGCCGGCTCCACGGGTTATGATCCGTGTGGTCGCGCGCTTTTAATCGGGCGTAACCGGTCGGGCTCGCGAGCCCGGCCCGGAGCTCCCGGTTTCAACGTCCAGCTCGTCTTCGGACCCGCACGTCGCCCGGATACACTGGAGGCAGTCCGGCGGACGTGGGTCCCGATCCTGAACTCCGGCGTGGCGGTCGGCCACGCCCGGGGTCGTGGTACGCGCCCCCGGGTTGGGAGGCTAGACCGAGTGGCCGGGTGGACTCCGATCAGGGGGGAGAGTTGGGCCGGCGGTCGGGGGAGCGATTTTGCCGAACGAACCCAATCGACACGCTTCCTTCACACCTCGGGCCGAGCCGACCCCCTCGGGCCGGGTCGGTTTTGCGGAACGAACCCAATCCGCATCGGTCCTCCCCGGGTGGGGCCGACCGCCGGAGCGGTCGGGAGATTGGTTTTGCAGAACGAAGCCAATCCGGGGAGCGGTCCCCACCCGGTGGGAGGTCGGTTTTGCGGAACGAACCCAATCGTCATCACCCGCTCAGGCTCCCCGCCGGATTGCCAGCCAGGTCCCGACGGGGAGGTCACATCGGCCTCTATTGTCTTGGGGCTGCCAAATCCTGCCATTCCCTGCCACCCGCGGCCACCACCCGGGCTCCCCCCGGTCCGCCGGCCGATTCTGCCGAACGAACCCAATTCCCGGGGACGTTCTGCCTCGTGTCGGGGCAACCGGCCAACGCCCGCCCGCCTGGCCGGGGGTCGATTCTGCCGAACGAACCCAATTCGGGCGGGCGGAGCCAGTCCGCGGACGGGAGTGCCGTCACCGGTCTGGCGACCGGTGCCACCAGAGAAGAGCCCGGTCGCTCGCGAGCCCGACCGGGTACGACCTATATCAAAACCGGGAGCGGCCACCAGACGGCTCGAAGCAGACCACCGCGCCGGGAAGTGTCCGGGCCGGCGACAGCGAGAGTCCGGTTTCTTTTGTGGCTTTTGTGCCCGCTCGTGACCATGATGATCCTTCCTGCCTTCCTCTCCGCCGGAGTCACATCCATGCATCGATTGTTGGTCCCCGCTGCGCTCGTTTTCGTACTGACCTTTTCCCTCTCGCCCCCCGGCGGGGTCTCCGCGCGCCCGGCTCCGGCCGGGCCGGGGAGCGCGGACTGGTCCCAGTTCCGCGGCCCGACCGGACAGGGGCACGCGGAGGGCAAGAACCTGCCGACCGAGTGGGGACCGGACAAGAACGTCGCGTGGCGGACGGAGCTGCCCGGGGCCGGGTGGTCGTCGCCGGTCGTCGCCGCCGGCAAGATCTACCTGACCGCGGCGGTCCCGCAGGGCGACGGGCCGAAGCCCGACCAGTCGCTCCGGGCGCTGCGCCTGGACGGCAAGACCGGGAGCATCGACTGGAACAAGGAGGTGTTCCGGCAGGACGGGAAGACCGCCCCGAACATTCACTCGAAGAACAGCCACGCCAGCCCGACGCCGGTAGTCGAGGGGGACAAGGTGTACGTCCACTTCGGCCACATGGGGACCGCCTGCCTCGGCGCGAAGGACGGATCGGCGGTGTGGTCGAGCCAGGCCCTGAAATACTCCCCGGTCCACGGAAACGGTGGGTCGCCGATCCTCGTGGGCGACAAGCTCATTTTCAGCATCGACGGGACGGACAAGCAGGCGGTGGTCGCCCTCGACAAGAAGAGCGGAAAGGTGCTCTGGCAGACCCCGCGGAATGCCAAGCCGACCAAGGCGTTCTCATTCGGCACCCCGCTCCTGATCACGGTGAACGGCCAGGATCAGCTGGTGTCCCAGGGGAGCGACGTGGTGATGGCGCTCGAGCCGAAGACGGGCAAGGAAATCTGGCGGGTGCGGTACACCGGCTATTCGATTGTCCCGCGGCCGGTGTACGGGAACGGGGTGGTGTACCTGAGCACCGGGTACGACAACCCGGTGCTGTACGCGATCCGGGCGGACGGCAAGGGAGACGTGACCGATACGCACGTCGCGTGGACGGCGAAGAAGGGCGCCCCGCGGAACGCTTCCCCGCTCCTGATCGGCGACGCCCTGTACGTCGTGTCCGATAGCGGGGTGCTGACCTGCTTCGACGCGGCGACCGGGTCAGAGCGGTGGGGCGAGGGACTGGGCGGGGCGTATTCGGCCTCACCGGTGTTCGCGGGCGGGCGGGTCTACCTGCTCTCCGAGGACGGGACCGGCACGGTGTTCAACCCCGGGTCGAGCTACGACCAGGTGGCCAAGAACAAGCTCGGTGAGCGGGCCCTGGCCAGCTGCGCGGTCGACGGCGACGCCCTGCTCCTCCGCACCGCCAAGGCCCTGTATCGGATCGAGAAGAAATGACCGAAAGCTTGGAGACAGCAGTGGTTATGTCGCTGGAACTAAAGCCCTGCCACTCCGAGTAACGTCTCTCAGAGACGAACCTGCTGAGCCTGTCGCATCGGGTGGCATGTCCACCGCTTTGGGTGGACATGGGTATTTCTCGTCGGGCGGAGAATTCATCCCGATCGGGTCTTCGTTGTACCCGCATGTCCACGCAAAGCGGACAGATGACACCCAGCCGCGTGGGTCTTCACACGGGGAAACGCCCTTGCAGATCACGACACGGTCGGCCCTTTTTCTCTCGCCGAGGAGGCGTTCGGCCGGGCCTGGGAAAGCCCTGGTATGGCGCACACCCCGTCCTTGCACGGGACCAGCTTGAACCGGTTGCGGGCGACCCACCGGTACAGCTTGTTCCCGAGCCACGGGACGCCGGGAATGTACAGTAGCGGGGCGACGGCCCACCCGAGCGGCAGTTGCCACGCCAGCCGGCGCATCGCCCGGTAGCCGGCGTGGGCGTGCGCGCGGTCGGGCGTGATAACGTGCATTTCGTCGAGCAGCTTCCACGGGTCGAGTGGGTCGCCGCACGGCGGCAGATGAGCCACGTCGCGGGCGTCCTGGTAGTGCAACCGCCCGAGCCAGTCGAGCCGGGTGAGGATACGAACCCCGCGCTGACAGAACGCGCATAACCCGTCGTACAGGACGATCGTCTTGCCGGGGGTGGGGTCGTGGGTGGCGGGCGGTGCGGTCATGACGGCGTGTCCGTGCGGGCGCGGAACGGATTCTCCCCGAGAACGGATTCTCCCCGAGAGAGATACCGCGAAAGAGAGGTCAATTCAACAGGGCTCGCGCGGCTAGAATGGGATGAACCGAACCCCCGCCCCCCTTCTCTTGAGGAAGGAGTTCTTTCCCATCCTCGTTTGGGGATTGTGTGGGGAGCGGTTCTCGCGAGGTTGCCATGAGCTCCGCACCCCCACCCGTTCCCCGACCGATGACCGTGCCCGAATTCCGGGGCGCGAAGGCCCGGGCCGCGAAGCTGGCCGTGGTCACCGCCTACGACTATACCTCGGCCCGGCTGGCGGACGAGGCCGGGGTTGACGCGGTGCTCGTCGGCGATTCGCTCGGGATGGTCGTGCAGGGTCACGCGACCTCGCTCCCGGTCACGCTCCGCGACATCATCTACCACACCCGGTGCGTCATCCGCGGGGTGCGGCGGGCACTGGTCATCGCCGACCTCCCGTTCCTGACATATCAGGTGAGCCCACGGCAGGCCGTCCGTAGTGCCGGCCGGCTGATGAAGGAGGCGGGCGCGCACGCGGTGAAGCTGGAGGGCGGGACGCGGATGGCGGCCACGATCCGGGCGGTGGTGGCCGCCGGCATCCCGGTGATGGGGCACGTCGGGCTCACGCCGCAATCGGTGCATCTGTTCGGCGGATTCAAGGTACAGCGGGACGAGGCCCAGTTGCTCGCGGACGCAAAGGCGGTCGAGGAGGCGGGGGCGTTCGCGCTGGTGGTGGAGAGCGTTCCCGCGGACATCGGGGCGAAGGTATCGGCGGCGGTGGACATCCCGACGGTCGGGATCGGGGCCGGGCCGGGGTGTGACGGTCAGGTGCTGGTGTTCCACGACATGCTGGGGCTGTTCACCGACTTCCGGCCGAAGTTCGTGAAGCGGTACGCCGACCTCGGGTCACAGATCCGCACGGCGGTCGAGACATACTGCCAGGAGGTCCGCGACGGCACCTTCCCGGGGCCGGAACACAGCTTCCGGTGAGAAGGAGGGGGGATGCTCGTGCCAAGTGGCGGTGGCACGAACACGATCGTCATCTGAGATGTGGACCTGTGACCGGAGGAGATCGTGTCATGCGGGCCGTGATCGCCAACATCCCGAAGCACTGGCTGGCGGAGCGTCGGCGGTCTGGGGCGGATCGGTTCGACGAGATGTGGAACGGGGTGCTGCACATCCCACCGGTTCAGACCACGACTCAGCAAGCCCTCCAAGCGGATCTGACCTGTTTCTTGAAATCGCGCTGGGCCAAGCCGCGGGGCTGTCGGGTACACCAGGGGGTCAATCTGACCACGCCCGAGGACGAGGCCCACTGGATGCTCAACTACCGCATCCCGGACGTCGTACTCGTCAGTCGGGACCGGCTCCACATCGACAAGAATGAGTACATGGTCGGGGCGCCGCTGGTGGTGGTGGAGATCCGGTCGCCGGGGGACGAGACGTACGACAAGCTCCCGTTCTACGCCGGGCTCGGGGTCCCGGAGGTGTGGGTGTTCGACCGGGACACCAAGGTCCCGGAGGTCCATTGCCTCGGCCCCGGGCCGACCTATCACCTCCTGCCGGTCGGGCCGGACGGGTGGGTGCGGAGCCCGGCAACCGGGGTCGAGTTCCGCCCGACCGGGGCGAACAAGGTCGCGGTCCGGATCGCCGGCGACCCCACCGAGGAACTCCCGGACACCTGAGACCCGAGTCGTTCCGGACGCCTACAAGAATCGGAGGGTTTGCACATGCGGGCCGTGATCGCGGACCTCCCGAAGCACTGGCTGGCGGAGCGGAAGAACTCCGACGCTGCCCAGTGGGACGAGATGTGGAACGGGGTACTGCACATGCCGCCCATGCCCAACCGGATGCACCAGAGGTTCGGCCGAGAACTCTTGATCTACCTGCAAACGCGGTGGGCCAAGCCCCGCGGGTGCCAAGTCGATCAGGAGGTCAACCTGACCACGCCCGAGGACGAGGCCCACTGGACGCTCAACTACCGCATCCCGGATCTCGTTCTTCTCACCCCGGACCGGTTCCACATCGACAGGAACGAGTACATGGTCGGGGCCCCGCTGGTGGTGGTGGAGATCAAGTCGCCGGGGGACGAGACGTACGGCAAGCTCCCGTTCTACGCCGGGCTCGGGGTCCCGGAGGTGTGGGTGTTCGACCGGGACACCCGGGCCCCCGAGGTCCACGCCCTCGTCCCCGGGCCGGGGTACCAGCTGCTGCCGGCCGGGCCGGACGGGTGGGTACGGAGCCCGGCGACCGGGGTCGAGTTCCGCCCGGCCGGGGCGAACAAGGTCGCGGTCCGGATCGCCGGCGACCCCGCCGAGGAACTCCCGGACACCTGAACGGGTGACCGCCGGTGCGAGAGTGCCCCTTCTGCCGTCTTAACCGTTTCGCCCCCCCCTCCCGATCGGCGGAATGTCGGCGGCGGCCCGAATGTCCGATCCTGTCCCCGGCCGCGCAAGCTATGATTCCGAAATGGGGATCGGGGTGGGGGCGGGCTGATGCGGGTGCTCCACACGGCGAGCGGGGAGGTGCTCGGGCTGACGTTCAGCCCGGACGGCCGCGCCCTCGCTGCCGCCGTGGAGGGGCAGGGGGTCTACCTCTGGAACCTGGAATCGCCCGGCCGCCCACTCCAACTCGACGACACCGCCACCGACCGGGCCCGCGAGCTGTATTTCAGCCCGGACAGCCGTTCCGTCGGGTGGCTGGCCCCGGACCCGGACGGGTGGAAGGTATACGACCGGGATACCCGCCGGGCCCGGCAGCTGCGCCTCTCCACCCCGGGCCCGCTGTACTGGCTCTCCCAGACCCCGGACGGCGGCCGGGTGGTGTCCCAGCACAGCTTCGTGGACCCGGCCCTGACCGGGTGGGAGCTCGGCGCCCACGGCTGGGAGCGGCTGTGGTCCGTCTCCACCTTGTACGTCGCCATTCACAGCCAGGCCATCTGCCCCACCGGGCGGCGGGTGGCCGGACTGGCCCGGAACCTTCGCGGGCGGAAGCCGGGAGAAGACCCGTTCCGGCTGGAACTCCGGTCGGCGGTGTCCGGGGTGGTCGAGGCGACCGCCCGGTATCCGTATCACGAACATTACCCGCTCGTCTTCTCCCCGGACGGCTCCCAGCTCGTCGGGGTCCACGAGATGACCTTGCTCGTCTGGCCGGTGCCGGCCCTCGGCGACCCCCAGCTCGTCCGGAACGACACCCGCAAACACTTCACCGCCGTCGCGTTCCACCCGGCCGGGAAATACCTGTTCGCCACGAACAACGACGCCTCGGTCCACATGTTCGACACCGCCGGGTGGAGCCGGGTCGCCCGGTTCACCTGGGACCTCGGCCGACTCCGGGCCGTAGCCGTCGCCCTGGACGGGACGCTCGCCGCGGCCGGCGGGGACCGCGGTGAAGTCGTCGTCTGGGATGTGGACTTGTAACCCCGTTCGGCACTTCTGCTTCGAGGCGTGCCGGGAGTTTCTCCCTTCCGCACAAAGATCGGCCCATAATCTGCATTACCTCCGATTGACGGAGGTCGTTTGCGGTTGCCGCCTGGTCCGGTCGCGTTAACTTCCCAGACCCCGAGAGGGATAAGCCCGTGAACACGTCCGATTCCCGCGGGACGAAGCTCGCCTCGACGGATTCGTCCGACGGTCCGACCCTCGTACTGCTCCACGCCTTCCCGCTCGACCGGGAGATGTGGCGGCCCCAGCTGACCGGCCTCGCCGGCACAGCCCGGGTACTGGCCGTGGACCTCCCCGGGTTCGGCCAGTCGCCCGCCGGCCCCGGGCCGTTCACGGTCGACTCGGCGGCGGACGCCGTCGCCGACCTGCTCGACCGGACGGGCATCACCGGGCGGGTGGTGGTCGGCGGGCTGTCGATGGGCGGGTACGTGGCGATGGCGTTCGCCCGCCGGCACCCGGATCAGCTCGCCGGGCTGATCCTGGCCGACACCCGGGGCGAGCCGGACGACGACGCGGCGAAGCAGAATCGCGAGAAGTTGATCGCCCTGGTCCGGGAAAAGGGCGCGGCCGCGGTCGCCGAGCAGATGCTCCCGCGGCTCCTGAGCGAGAACACCCGGGCGAACCGGCCCGAGGTGGTCGACGAGGTCCGGCGGATCGCCGGGCGGCAGTCGGCGGAAGGGGTTGCCAACGGGCTGACCGGGCTGCGGGACCGCCCGGACGCCGGCCCGGGGCTCGACGCCGTCGCCGTGCCGACACTGATCCTGGTCGGCGAGCACGACGCGGTGACCCCGCCGACCCTCGCCGCGGCGATGGGCGCCCGGGTGTGGGGCAGCCTCGTGGTGACCATCCCCGACGCCGGCCACCTGAGCAACCTGGAAAACCCGGGGGCGTTCAACGCGGCCGTGGTCGAGTTCCTCGCCACCGTGACGCCGGCCACCCGGCCGGCGAACACGTGACCGGCGGGCCCTGCTCGTCGAAAAGCGGCCGGGATGAACGCGATCCACAGCGGGTTCATCTACGACTTCCACCGAGTCCAGTCGGTGTATCTGATCCCCTGACAGCCTGGGGAGAAGACGCCGGCCCGAACGCCCATGATTCCGGGAGACGGGCGGGCCTCGTCCGCCTCCCCTTCCCGGCCCGGCGTCGGCGCCCTATCCTGATTAGTCTCGAAACATCGGGCGAACCGTACACGCGAGACGAGGAGACACGACCATGGCCGACCGTATGTCTACCCGGCGGCGGATGGACCGCATCCGGGATGACCACGCCGTCAGCCGGACGGTGAACGGGCACCTGAAGCGGAAGGAACGGGCGAACCGGGACAAGCGGATCGCCGAGCTGATCAAGGTCGCTAAGTTCCCGTACACCCCGGCCGTCCAGAGCTGGATCAGCACGAAGCTCGGCAAGCCGTTCACCCAGGTGACGGAAGAAGAAGCCAAGACACTGGTGAAGTGACCATCCGCGGGCGAGAGAGCCGGTTTCTCCGGAGAAACCGGCTCTCTCGCCC
>JAQGHQ010000092.1 GCA_028288765.1 Gemmataceae bacterium
TGTTGAATCGATCGATTTCTCGGGGCGAGCGGGGGGCGTGAGCCCCCCGAGTAACGTGAGACCAACCGATACGTTGAGGTCACTCGGGGGGCTCACGCCCCCCGCTCGCCAAGATTTCAACAAAGCAAGAGTCAGACAGACCTGGTTTTCGGGCTGGGCGTCGACGGGCCTGTGTTCGTCGCCCGCTACGAGGTGGGAGGGGGTGGAGAGCGGGTTCCTCTCTCCCCCCGAAGGACTACGGCGCGAGGGGCACTCCGGACGGAAGGACCGGCTGCTTCGGGTCACCGGTGCGGATGGTCTGGCCGCCCCCGTCGTTGCTCTTCTCGATGTTCTTCAGGTAGACGGTGCTGAAGATCCGGAAGATCGCCGTGATGATGAACGCCGCGACCAGCAGCCAGATCAGAACACTCGCGATCTTGTTGATCGTCCCCAGCAGGCGGCGGGCCTGTTCGTCGTAGTTCTCGGCCTGGACGGCGCACATCTCGGGCAGCCGGCCGCTCTCCTCGGCCACCGCCAGGGCACTGCGGTACGGGGGCGGAAACACCCTGGTGTGGGCGAACGAATCGGAGATCGTGTTCCCGCGGCGGATGGACGCCACGACCCCCGGGGCGGCCGCGATGAACGCCGAGTTGTCGGTCGCCGTGAAGGCCAGCTGGATGGCCTTCAGGACGGACAGGCGCGTGTCGAGCATCAGCTTCAGGGCGATACACAACCGGGTCATGGCCAGCGACCGGACGCACGGGCCGATGATCGGCACCCGGAACAGGAACCGCTGGAGGACGGGGACTTTTCGGAGCGCCCGACTCACGGCCAAGTAAACGGCCCCGATGGCGGCCAGGCCCGTCCCCACCCCCAGGAGGAAGGTGATCGCCCCGTCGTACCCGAGCAGGCCGAGCCCGAGGGGGTCCACCTGGTCCTTATTCCCCGCCTTCACCGGGAGCATTCCGAGGATCAGGATGAGCCCGGCGATGATCAGCACGGCGGCGATGAACTGGACGAGCGGCCAGCTGATGTCGGAGAAGAAGTCCCGCCGGAGCTTTTGCTGGGTGAGGTAGTACTTCTCCAGCTCCCCCATCACCTCCGGGAGGTTCCCGGACTCTTCCCCGACCGCGGTCAGGGCCAGGAACAGCGGGGGGAAGGACGCCTCCTGCTTCCGCAGCGCTTCCTGGAGCGACCAGCCGGCCTTGAGATCGGTGGCCACCCGGGCCGCGACCGGGCGGATCGCGCCCGTGCCCTCCCGCGACAGGAGGTCCATGGCGTCCCGGAGCATCATCCCGCTCGACAGCGCGTACCGGAGGGCCCGGCTGAGCTCGATCAGGCTCGCCGTCCCGAGCCGCTTCGACCAAATCATTCCCGAGACCTCCGAGGTTCGCTTCGCGTCTGCGTGGACCGGTGCGTGTACCGGACGGGCTACGGCAGGAGGTACTCGCCCGGCAACACCCGGACCACCTCCTCAATGCTGGTCAGGCCGTGGGCGACCTTCAGCAGGGCCGACTGGCGGAATTCGATCATGCCTTCTTCGCCGGCCTTCTTCCGGATCGCGGAGACCGGGGACGAGTCGTCGATCAGTTCCCGGATCGCGGGGGTCACCCGGAGCATCTCGAACACCCCGGTCCGGCCGGCGTACCCGGTGTTGAAGCAGGCGGAGCAGCCGGTGGGGCCGCTCAGGGAGGTGCCTTCGCCGGCCCCGAGCCACGGGCGGATCCCCTCGAACAGCTTCGGGGCCGGGACCTCGTAGGTCACCTTGCACTGCGAGCAGAGCGTCCGGAGTAACCGCTGGGAGACGACCCCGAGCAGCGCGTTCGACAGCAGGTACGGGTGGACCCCGAGCCGGAGCAGGCTGTGGACGGCCGCGGAGGCCACCGGGGCGTGGAGGGTCGCCAGGACGAGGTGCCCGCTCCCGGCCGCCCGGACCGCGGTCATCGCCGTCTCGGCGTCCCGGATCTCGCCGATCATGATCACGTCCGGGGCCTGCCGCAGGACGTGGCGGAGGAGCGCGTCGAACGTCAGCTCCAGCCCCGCGTTCACCTGCGTCTGCCGGATCCCGCGCAGCGAGTACTCGATCGGGTCCTCGATCGTGTTGATCTTCCGCTCGCCGTTGTTCAGCTGCGACAGGCAGGCGTAGAGGGTGGTGCTCTTCCCGCTCTCGGTCGGCCCGGTGACCAGGAGGAGCCCGTTCGGGTTGGCGAGGAACTGGGTGAGCCGGCCGTAGTGGTGGCCGTCCATCCCGAGCTGGTCGACGGACAGGAGCCGGTGCTCCTGGTCCAGGATGCGGAGCGTGCAGTCTTCCCCGTAGAGGGTCGGGATGGTGTTGATCCGCAGGTCGAGGCGCTGGCCGGACCGGCGGGAGAACAGCCACCGCCCGTCCATCGGCCGCCGCCGCTCGGAGAAGTTCATGTTGGCGGCGGTCTTTACGTACGACAGACAGCGGCGGCCGAACTCGGCCGGCAACCGGCCGAGCGACCGGACCATCCCGAGGTGCCGGACCGCGACCTCGAGGTGGTCCTCGTTCGAGTAGAGGAACAGGTCACTCGCGTGGAGCTTGGCGGCGTACTCGATGACCGCCGGCACCGTCTGGTCCGGTTCCAGCGTCCCCAGGTCGAGCTTCAACTGGCCGACTGGTGGGCCCGGCGGACCGGCCGCGCGGTCGGGGGCCACCCGGTCGAGCGCGGTAACCGGCGAGTCGGCAACTCCCAAGGCTGATCCTCCGAGGTAGAACGGTGTCCGGCGGGCGTCGGCCGCCCGCCGTGGGGACGCTAGCCGACGTCGGTCGTGGGCTTCCCGATGAAGGCGCCGGCGGGCGGCCGGATGAGGCCGCCCGCCGGTCGGGCGTCGTCGCCCCCGGCGGTCGGGCCGGAGGCCAGCTCGATCGCGAGGTGTTCCGTCGTGGCGATCGGGACTTCGCCCGCCAGCCCCAGGACGTCCAGCATCTGCCGGACGGGCATCGCGGCGCCGTACAGGACCACCTTGCCGCTCGTGTGCTTGAACCGGCCGACCAGGTTGATCAGCCACGCCAGGCCGCTGGTATCCATCCCCTCGGCGCGTTCGAGGTTCAGCACCACCTTGTGGCGGAAGCAGTGGGGGCCGAGGAGGTCCTGCAGGGGGTCGCTTCCCGAGGGCGCGCCGCGGAGGGAAACCGTGCCCTCGCAGGCGATCCGGATCACTTCTTCGTCGGGGAGGGGATGGTACGTCAACTTCATTGCGGCCTCGGACACGCCCGCGGATCGTAGTGATCCCACTCCCGCCCCCACTCGCTGGGACGCGACCGGACCGCGGGCCGGGGTCACGGGGTCGCGACGCGGGATTAGTTGGCCGGTCGCCGGGCCCGTCTGCCGCGGGCCGGGTAACCCTCGCCCCGTCTCGACCGGAGGAGAGTCTATCATTGTGGTGTGCTCTGAGTGTGAAGAGTTGTTGTAATCCCTTGGTGGAATGACTCGACCGGCGAGCGATTCCGTGCGAATACCGCCAGTAACCCAGGAATAGAACCAAACGCCGGCGCAACGGGTGTTCCGGCGCGAAGGTTTTGTGAAGAGGGGGCCGGGTCGGGAATCGGTGAGGATGTGTTTAAGGAGTGATGAATCGCGCCGGGAGGTGGAGCTGAACTGTCACGTCCGGGCACAAGTCGCCCCGAGGTCGACCGCCTGTGAAGGGACGGCCGATCGGCCTCGGGCGGGGCAGGTCACCCCTTGATCGTCATGAGCGGCGTGAGTTCGGCGACCGGACGGGCAATCCCGGCCGCGGTGAGGGTATCCACCACCGGTCCGATCCCCTTGTACGCGAACGGGGCCTCCTGCTTGATCTCTTCCAGCTTCCTGGCGAGGATGTCCGGCCGTTGACGCACGTCCGGCCGGCGGAGGTCGGTCGGGGTAACCACCCGGAACTCCCGCATGAACTTCTCGAACTCGGCGTCGAACCCCCGCATCGCCTCGCCCCGGCTGAGCACCCGTCCGGCCCCGTGGCTCGCGCTCGCCATCGCCTCCGCGTTCCCTTGCCCGACCAGCACGAAGCTACTCGCCCCCATCGACCCGGGGACCAGCACCGGTTCGCCGTAGTATTCGAACGGAGACCGCCGCCAAGTATGCTAGACGTATCTGGTTAGAACCAAACGACTTGTCACCTATCAGCCTGCCACTTCCGAGTGGTGACCCACTCTATCGCCACCTTACGAACTTATCACTCTAATTTACTTTTCTGAATATCTTATTGAGCAACAAAACGGGGTCCACTTCGGTCGGGTGGGTGTAGGTCGAGACGATCGTCTCGACGGTGTCGCCGAGGTACTCCGCTACGTCCGCGATCGGGACTCCCTCGGCGACCATCGCCGTGGCGACCGAGTGGCGGAGCTGGTGGACGTTCCGGCGGGCCAGCTTGAGCCGGCCGAGCAGACGGAGGAACGACCGGGTCACGAGTTCCTTCACGACCCGGTTCCCCTTCCCGGTGAGGAACAGGGGGCCGGTCGTCCGACTCTCCACGGCGGCGGTCAGCAGGGGGTGGACGATGTCGGGGGCGCTGATCTCGCGCGTGCCGTGTTTGGATTTCGGGGGGCCGATGCCGAACCGCCGGCTGAACGTCTTCGTGATCGAGAGCTTTCCCGTCTCCGGGTTCCAGTCGGCCACGTCCAGGGCGGCGGCTTCCCCGACCCGGCACCCGACGGCGGCGAGGAGTGCGATCAGGGGGCCGGCCGACGCGGGCGGGATGGACTCGATGATCCGGATCAGCTCGGCCCGGGTGAACGGCCGGATCTTCTGCTTTTCGCCCTGCCGCTTCCCGTCGACAACGACCGGGTTCCGCTTGATGATCTCCTCCCGGACCGCGGCCTCGAACATCGCCCCGAGCTGGGAGAGGATCTTCTTGATGGTGCCTTCGGCCAGCTTCTTGTCGGTGAGCTGGCGGGCGAGGGACTTGATCCGGGACGTCTTGACCTCCGCGACGCGGATCGAGCCGAGGACGGGCAGGATGTGGTGGTCGAGGACTTCGCGGTAGTCCGCCCGGGTGCTGTCGCGGATGGTCAGGGTGTCTAGCCAGACCGCCGACCAGCCCCGGACCGTGATCGTGTCGGACGGGGGGCCGAGGTCGGCGAGCTTCCGGACGACCTCGGATTCCTTATCGTCAGATACCTCGCGGTAGAGCGGGGCCCCGTTGACCTTCCGGCCGACGATCTTCCGCCCGACGTACTTCTGGCGGGGCTCGCTCCAGAAGATTGACCCTGTGCCTTTTACCCGTCGCTGCCGATCGGCCCGTTTCTTGGATGGCTTCCGTGGCTTGTCCGGGCCGTCGGGCATGAAGTTGCTCCCGCAAGGTCACCACTGCGTCAACTTGGGGTCCCACCCCCTGACCCTTTCGTAGTCCAGGCCCAGCCTGTCGGCGATGTCATCCGGTTCGAGGCCGGAATGAAACATCTGCTCGACTTTCCGTCTCAGTTCCCGGTGGGCTATGGCCTTACAAACCGGGTTGCAGTACTTACGTGTCGAGCGGATGGCGAGGTACGCCTTCTTGCACTTCGGGTTTTCGCACACGCGCGACTCTGTCGTCGTCTTGACGGGCGGGGCGGGGGGCGGGTCGAGGAACGACCGGGCCACCTGCAGCCACAACGCCCCAAGGAGGGACAGGGGGATGGGGTCCAGGACGGCGGGGGGCGAACTGAATACGGTCCGTGCGTGGGCGGCAAGCCGATCATTCACAAGGTTTTGTACCCTCACGTTGCGACCTGACAGGTGCTTCGCCCGTCGCATCAACTGTCTCTCGTTCTCCCAAAGCCGGAAGGGCTCCCCCCAGAGCGGGGCACCAGGCTTCCGGCCCTCAACGGATTTCAGGGGGGTCAGGCCGATCAGGGGGCCATACCGCTTCGCGAATCGGCCGGCGTCGATGGCGGACTTCCCACAAAACTCGTCGAGGAGATCGGCCGGTACGACCGGGGCCGAACTGAACTTCGCGAGCAGCGGGTGGGAGGAAAGCCGCCACCGGCGGTCGTAGTCCCGAGTCTGTTCAAACGCGATCATCGGCTCCGGCGGCTTTCCTTCCGCGAACGAGCCGACCAGATGGTGGGTTAGTACCGGATCATACCCGAGGCACGGAACGGGCCAGACGCCGGGCTTCGCGGTGACGGGCATGAAGAACCTGTTACGCTTGCCGCGCTCCCTTAGCGTAGCGCTACACTTCCTGTGTACACCTAACGCGGCAGGTGTCCGTAGTCAACAACCGGCGACGAATTCTCGGGGGAGGGGTGATCCGATGGCGAAGGGTGTTGAGCAGCGGGTGGGCTCACTCGAGGACGAGATCAGCCGACTTAAGGAGTTACTGATCCTGGACCCCAAGCGGGCACTGGCTTCCGAGGGGGCGGCCACGGTCGAGGAGGCCTGTGCGTTCCTGACGCTCTGCCGGCAGGAGGTGCAGAACATGATGGACGCGGGCCTGATCGCGTCCGTGAAGCACGGCAAGCGCCGCCTGATACTCAAACGCTCCCTGGTCGACTACCTCGCCAGCCTGATCCCGACCAACTGACAGGTCGAGCAAACCAAACCCACTAACCCGGCCGACCGCCGGGACCGCCCCCGGTGCCCCCACGGGCCTGCACGGGGACGCTACGTACCCACGGCCCGGATCTGAAGGAATCCCATGCTCCAAGCCACAGCCCTTTCCGCCACAGAACTGGCCGACTTCTTCGGCGATCTCCACGGCAGCGGCCTGCACACCGTCTCGTGGTGCCGTGACCGGATCGTGGTCGGCGGGCGAACAGGGTACGACCACTACCGGGCTGTCAGGACGATGGTCGGCGAGCTGGTCGACTGGGCATCGACGAACGGGTTCCGGGTCGAGTCGATGGGGACCAGCTCGGTGACCGGGCACACGTGGGTGCTCACCCTGATACCCCGGAAACTCCTCGCCGCTCGCTGCTTGCCCCCCGCGCGATGCACTTACGACGAGGCCGACGCCGACGGGGATGCCGAGCGGGTCCGGATCACGGTGGACCAGCTCTGGGCGGAGACGTTGCCCCGGCGGACGGCCGAGGACGAGAAACAGAGGGCGACGTACCCGATGACGCCGGCGATGCGGGAGCAGATGGACCAGCTGGCCCGGGAGGTCGAGGAGAGGTTCGAGGGGAACGCGGGGGCGTGAGGGGGACGGTCCGGCGGATGATCCGGATCGTGGCCCAGGGGGTGAGGTGGGTGCCAAACCGCAACGTTGCGGTTTGGCAGATTCGGGGCGGCGGAGGAGGGGAAGCGGATGGTGGCGTCAGTCGCTCGACTTCGGCGGGTAGAAACCCTTCGCCCGCAGGTACATCTTCAGCGCGGCCTCGACGGTGCTCCGCACGGAAGCGGGGTGTTCGTCGGACTGGTTGTGTTCGGCAATGAAGACGTCCATCTGCTGCCGGATGTCGGCGTCGATGTAGCAGCCGAGAGCGACGCCGCTTCGGTTCGGCCTCTTGGGCCCGCTCTTCCCAGTTCTGTCTTTCTTCGGGGGCATGGCGATCATTATCAATCACCTCGTGGTGTCAAGGCAACGTCCGGTACTGCAGTCTACAGGCGTTTCGTCTCGACACGGAAAGAATTTAATAGAGTGATAAGAAGTGTCTTGACACCACGAGACAAAGAAAGTACCCTCCTCGGAACACCCCGCACCGTGCGGGGAATCCCCACGACCGCGCCGGCCCGACCGCCCGGCACGCTCCTCTGCGTGTCTGTGGGCCGGTGCGTCTGTACCGAGGTGTCAGATGTCGAACTCGACGCAAGGAGCGACGGATCGGGACCAGTACAAGACGGACCCGGCGCTGCTCACCGGCTGGAACCCGGCCGGGGCCACGATCACGAATGCGGACTGCGCGCAGTGCTCGGGACCGGTGTACTACAGTGAGACCATTGGAGCGTACTGCCCGTGCTGCACCCGGTTCACCATCAACCCCGCCCGCGGCGGCAGGCGGAGGTCCTGATGCGTTCGCGACTCCCGGTCAAAATCCTGCTCTCCTCCGCCGAGGTGGAAGGGGTGGTCGCGTGGTGGACGGTCGCCACGGACTCCCTCTGGCAGGGCCATGAGACCATCCGCCGTCTGCACACCCAGTGCGATTTCCGGGGCTCGCTGTTGAAGGGTACGCACTACGGGTTCGCCCCCGACGTCGACTTCATGGCGATCGCCAGCGCGGTGGCGAGGGCGGCCGACCTCATGTTCGCCGCCTGCCCGATCGCCGCACAGGGGTGCTCGGAGGAGGTGACGTACCGTCTCCCCACTCAACCCGCCCGGCGAGGAAGGGGGAAACGGTAATGTCCCGCGAGATCACCCACAGGCAGAAAGAAATCTACCTGTTCATCCGCGACCACATCGTGACCAACGGATACGCCCCGGCCGTCAGGGCGATCGCCCGCGAGTTCGGGGTGACCCCGAACGCCATCCACTACCACATGATCGCGCTCCGCAAGAAGCATTACCTTCGCGCCTCCGGGACGGTCTACGTCCCGGCGGTCCCGGAGGTGGTGATCGAGAGGAAGGTGGGCGGGCTGGTCAGTATCGCGACGACCGGCCCGGTGATGATGGGCGAGGATCAGGTCGCGAAGCTCTTGGGACGGCTGACGGAGATCCAGGGAGGGGCATCATGAACCCTCGGAAGAAACCACCCGCCGAGGCCCGCATCCGCCGGCTCTACATCGCGGCCCTGGCTGAGTACCTGAAGCTCACTTACCCATCACCACCCCGGAGGGCGAAGCCGTGAATGCCACCCTCAGACCCAATACCGATCTCGACCGTGAGTTCGGCGTCACCGACGACATCGCCCGCGCGTTCGATCCTCAACCAGTCCCCAGCAAGAAGGAGAAGCCCGTGACGCCGACCAACGGCCACACGACGACTAACAGAATGGAAGCCGCCCTCGCCACCACCGCCCCGGCCGGCGGACTGATCGGGCTGCTCGAACAACTCGGCACGTTCGATATCGACACCATCGACGCCGAGCTGACCCGGCTGACCAGACAGATCGCGGTCCTGAACGCCGTTCGGTCCTCGATGATGTCCGCGGGGATCGCGAACCACCCAAAAGACGAGCCCCGGGACGAAGAGACCCCGACCCGGGGCGGGATAACCCTGGCGCGGCAGCAGGAGGTGGTCCTGTTCCTCGCGAAGAAGCTCCGGGCGACGTCGGCCCAGATCGCGAAGTCGCTGGGCATCCGCCCGAACGGGCTGAGCCGCTTCCTGCGAAAGGATTGGCTGGTCAAGAGCCCTGGGCACTACGGGTCCTGGAGCCTGTCCAAAGCCGGCCAGGCGGAAGCGACCCGGCTCCAGGATGCGAAAGCGGGGGCGTAGCTCACGCTGAACCCGACATGGAAGGTGGTCGGTTCCGACCACCTGAGCCCCCTCAGTCGCCGGTTCCTGAACTAGTTCCGGAACCGCCAACTCCTCCCGCGGCTACACCGGTCGCGGTCTTCACCCCGCTCACCCCCGCCGAGCAGGAGAAGCTAATCGAATCCTGCGAGGGCTACGCCCGACTGACCGCAAGGAAGTGGGTCGAGCGGAATCCCGGGGCGGATTATGAAGACGCGTGCCAGGAGGCCCGGTGTGGACTGATCAAGGCTGCATCGCGGTACTCACCCGACCGAGGATCGTTCACGACCTACTGCACTGACTGGATGGTGAATCATCTCCGGACCTACTGCAAGGGAATCTCCCACAGAGGGATGGGCGTGCCGAAGGCCCTTGGTTTCGTCACGGTGCCCGTCATCACCAGCGGCCGGGACGACGACGACAGGCCAGTAATCAACGACGTGGCCGACTACCGCGACCCGGAAACAACGGTCGATGGGTGGTCGGGGTTCTGGGACAAGGTGGTGCGGACGCTGCCGAAGCGGTGGGGCGAAATCCTGCTGGCGAGATACCGGGACGAGGTGCCGCTACAGCAGATCGCCGAGAAGTACGGTGTGACCAAACAGAGGGTTTGTCAGCTGGAGGTGAAGGCCCTGGACCGGCTGAGGGCCCGGCCCGAACTCGCCCAGTATTTCGGGGGTGACTGACCTGAATGACGGTGATCGTCGAACAGGTGGTGGGGGAAATCCTCCACCTCCTGTTCCGTCTTTGGGGCCGGCCCCGGTGAGCTAGTGCTCAACCCCGATCGGTAAACCCACCTCCTCCGGATGATGTCAACCCTAGTTGGCATTGGTTGGTATTGGTCGTTATTGGTCGGCATCAGGGAAGATCGGGGAATATCAGGGAGGATCAGGAAACATGAGGAAACATGGGTAATCCAAAGGGACACACAAACCGGGACTGCCCTTGTTTCGACCCTCCCGACCGGGCAGACTAGCACAAAGGAGAGCGACAAAGCGAAGAAAAAGCCGGGTGGCTCTTCCTTGTACCCGTAATAGCCGAGCCCGTGCCGAGACTCAACTATTAAGCCATGCCACCGCACTGACGGGGACAACAACTACGGGCCTATGCTTGGTGCGCCGGACTCACTAGGAAATGAATGACCCTGAGCCGCGAGCGTGCGGAGTGGGTCCCAAGGACAGTTGTTATAGTTGCTCGGGAGCTTATAGTTGACTGCCCGCTGCTGGGCACCGAGAAAGGCAGACCTGAAATCAGACGGACTGAGATGAAAGACCCGATGGGCCGGGGCATCCGCCAAGATGTAACCCCCGGCCCATCGGTAACCATCCCGGCGAGTCTTTTACAACCCGCTGGAAGGCCTCATGGGGGAACATACCCCACGATGGGCCTGTCCGGCAATACCTCTACGCGAGGAATAGCCTTGACAGCGACGATCGACACCCCCTCCGACGCCACCCCCGAGACGGGGTCCGGCTCCCATCCCGACCCGAAGCCGCGAGCGACTGATCGGCGACGCCGCCGATCCCGGCGGGTCCAGCCCCCCGTTGTGGCAGAGCCCCAGCTGCTCACCGGCCCGGCCGCTCTCGCGTTCCTCGGCGTCTCCAGATCGAAGTTCTCGTCTATGAGGGCGACACCCTCATTCCCCGCCGCGGTCAAGCCAACCGCCACCAGTAGGCCGATGTACCGCAGGGCCGACCTGATCGAGTACCTCGCGTCGCTCTGACCCAGGGCACCCCCTGACCCACTCCGTTCGTCGCCCCCACGACGACCACGGACAGAGTCCACCTACGTACCCGACCAGGAGCTCGCCGGTGCCCGCCAAGAAAACTGCGCGCAAACGCACCCCTGCCCCGCCGCCCGCCGGAGCGCTCCGCCGACTGCTCGACGCCGCCCTGGAGCAGGGCGAGCCCGGGCCGGAACGCGCCTGGGTCGAGGCGATGCGGGAGGGCGAGGCGGCCCCTGACGACGCCCCCAAACCCGACACGGAGATTTCATGACCACGTTCGACGACGTTGACGGCATCCGATTTGACAGGCTTCGCATTGCGGCCGGCGCTGGCCTGTGGCGGGCCGGCATCCGCCTGCGGGAACTTGGGCGGGCCGACCTCTCGGAGCACGCCTTTCAGCTTCACCAGCTACTCGAACTGACCCCCGCCGAGGAGGCGGGCGAATCGCTCCTGTGTATCGGCCAGAACTCCGCGATGTCCGCCCACGACATCCAGTTGGATCAGGTGCTCAAGACGATGGCGGCCCTGGCCCAGATGCGGGCCAACAACTTCAGTGGGTGAGCCGTTCGGACTATCCGCTCGGCACCGGGGGCAGTGCCGAGGTGGTTTACCATCCGCCCCAGATGAGGACCGACGACATGACGACCCCGAACACCGCGACACCCCACGAGCCGCCGCCCACCGACGACCTGTTCCGCGAGGTCTGGGCCGGGGCCCACACCTTCGATGACTTCCGGGAGGCCGTCCGGTACGTCGCCCGCGGCATGGGCCGGATCGAGAACCAGGACCACGTCCGCGAGGCCGTCGTCTGCGAGTGGGTCCGCATCTCCGGGTTCTCCGGGAGCGAGTTCCCGTTCACCACGGAGGCGGTCGACAAGGCGTACGAGATCGGCCTGGAAGAGGCCGGGTTCTGATCACTCACCACGGCCGGTGTGCGCTATAGCGCACACCGGCTTTTCACCCCCTGGAGTTTTGCACCCGATGCAGATCCCGTTTACCTCGACCCCGACCGCCGGCCAAATCGAACTGTACCCCCTCGCGAATCTCAAGCCCGCCCGGGTCAACAACGTTCTCTACAAGCCGGTCGACATCGAAGACCCCGAGATTATCAAGCTCGGCAAGGACATCGTCGAGAAGGGGCTGCTGGAGCCCATCGTCGCGACCCTGGACGACTGGATCATCGCCGGCCACCGCCGCCGGG